>JADFVP010000076.1 GCA_015222595.1 Pseudomonadota bacterium | reverse complement strand
GGTTAACGTCCTTGCTCTCCGGGCTCGCGTACCTCGCGCTCGGTCTCTACATAACCTTCAGGCACGGTATGGTCGGATTTGATAAAGAAACAGAACCGGCACCGAAACTGAAGCGGGCCGCGCTCGACCCTACGCGTACCTTTATACTATTTTCTCTCTTCGCCTCAGGTGTCGCGGCCCTGCTGCTCGAGGTTACGTGGTCGAGGTACTTTCACCTTATACTCGGCACAAGCATTTACGCCTTCTCTATCGTAATAGCGGCCTTTCTTATGGGCCTGTCTACCGGCAGCCTCGTTATGCGAAAGTATATGAACAGGATTAAGAACCCGCTGCTGCTCTTCGCCTACATAGAGGTCTTGATTGCCGGCTTCTCTTTTCTCGTTATTCAGTCCTCCGACTTAACGGAGATACTCTACCTAAAGCTCTTCAACACCACAGACTCCTTCTACCTCTTTCAGTTCTACCTCTTTCTGATGGCCTTTTTTATGATGTTTCTGCCGACGGCTCTAATGGGCGCGAACTTTCCGCTCGCCACAAAGATCTTCGCCAGAGACGCCTCCACCAAGGGCGAGGACACCGGGTACATCTTCTCTATAAATACGGCAGGCGGCATCATCGGCTCCTTTGCCGCAGGTTTTCTTATCATCCCGCACCTTGGGCTCGAACTCACCAGCCTGCTCTCTTCGGTCACGTACCTCGCTATCGGGCTCTGTGCAGTGCTCTTCTTTGTCAAAACCCCTGCGCTCAATTTTATAAAGGTCGCTGTGGTGCTCGTGCCCTTCATCATTATCGGCTGGATCAGTTACGGAGAGCCGGAGTTCTTGCACTCGGTCTACTACCACGGCACAAGGGCCCCGTCCGTCGAGGCCTTCATAGAGAGCAAGAGTTCCAACAACGTCTACTTTTCCGAGCAGGGGTACTACGGGCTGGTAAGTGTTTTAGGAGATAAAGAGAAGCACGAACTGAAGATACTCCATAACGGCAAGACCGACGGCAGCACCGCAATGGCAGACATGCAGACGCAGCTCCTAATCGGTTACCTTCCGCTCTTCTACCATCCAAAACCGACAGAGGTTCTCAACATTGGCCTCGGCGCGGGCTTTACCGTCGGGGCGACAAAGGAGCATCCGGATGTTGAGGTTGTAGACTTTGTCGAGATAGACCCGCTTGTCATAGAGGCCGTGGACGAACACTTCTCGTTCTACAACAACAACGCGCTTACGGACCCTAAAGTCAACGCGCACGTAGACGACGGGCGGCACTTTTTAACGACCACGAAGAAGAAGTACGACGTAATCATTTCAGAGCCGCCTAACATCTGGGTCTCCGGCGTCTCTCAACTATTTACAAAAGAGTTCTACGATATTGCCAAGGCCCACCTTAACGAAGACGGAATATTCGTACAGTGGCTCCCTTTCTACGAGATGGGAAACCCGGAACAGCAGCTGATTATTGATACGCTCCGCTCTCGTTTCCCCTGGCTCTACCTCTGGAGCAACGGTAACGAGGTGATCGTAATAGCAACTGAAGATCCATTGAGCGCGGATACCGGGTACATGAACCGGGTGCTAGATACCGCAGGAGTTGCAAGGGACTTTGCTAATGTCTTTCCTGAAAAGAGCCGGGATGAGATAATAGAGATTCTGGTAAGTCCGACGTGGCGCTTCGGACCGCTGGCCGAAGGTGCGGCAGGTAGGCTTGAGTTAAATTCCGACGACCTGCCGAGACTGGAGTTCAAGACGGTGCGGTACTCTCTCGGCTTTAAAAAGTTCAGCCCGTTCGAGTATGTGGAACCTAAGTAGGGAGGGGGGGGTAGGGTAATTACGGCTTTCACCTACAAGTCCACAGTTTCAGTATACAGTCGGAATTCACGATTACCAACAGTAGTTCGTACCGTAAATTCTTAGTAACTAATGGGCTTCTTCCTTTGGTAGTCCAATACCTGCTGCTCAATCTCAGGTTCTAGCGTTGCCAAAGGAAGTGACCGAAAGCTGAGAACAGTTCACAGGCTACTCGAGGGCAAACTCTACCCGGCTTGGCGCGACGCCCTTCCTCTCCTCTGGAACGAGCTTCTCGGGCCGGACCATGTAGATTCTCTCGGACTCTACTTTCTCCATAGCGAGTATGTAGTCCTTTACGGCCCCTGCCCGACGCTTGGCAAGATCATAGAGATCGTCCTCGGTTATGGTCGTGTTGGCGAGCATGAGCTTTTTCAACTCCTCAGGAGGAAGTTTCTTGGTCAGCCCTATAAGGTTCTTCGGTTTGGGAAACTTCATCTTCTTATAGGCCTTCCAGAGATATTTTTCATACTCGTCCCCTTCTATCACCACTTCATCCAACGTCGGAACCGGCCCGCCACGCCTTATTATATGTGCCAGCTTTTCTGCCTTAAGGCTCCTTAAGAACTTCAGGTCCCTCAGCGCCAGGGCGTCCATTTCTGAATCGACGTACCCCCGTATCTCGAGCCTCAGTCCGGGTCTTTGGAAGAGTGCCTCTGTGAGGTTATCGAGCTTGCCCACGCTCAGCTCCGTTATAAGAACACTGCCGGGGTCGAACTCAGCGTAGCTAAGCTCCTCTCCGTCCCCGCCGATTATTGCTCCCAGAAGCGCGAACGGTGAACTTACGGCCCTAACTATGAAGTTTACCGCGAGCTTCATTATCACACCGCCTACCTTAAACTCCGGATCATCAAGAGATCCCGAAACCGGAATATCGAGTTCCACCGCGCCTTGACGGTTCTTAAGGAGGTTAAGCGCAAAACGGACAGGGAGCTTGGTAGCGTCCGGGCTTTCAACCCTCTGGCCAAAGGTGATCTGGTCGAGGACTATGCTATTTGTGCTCTTCAGTTGCCCTTTTTCAATAAGATAGTCAAGGTCGAGAATGAGCTTACCCTTGGATATCTCATAACCGACGTACTTGCCCGAGTACGGGCTCATCGAACTTAGGTCGAAATCTTCAAAGTCGAGCTTCAGGTCAACAAAGAGATCGCCGGCCAGAGGATTAACCCTGCCCGTTATCTCAATAGGGGCGTACTTGCCGAACTTGCCCAGGAGGTTTACGTCCGCGTACGAGTCCTCGATAGATTTCAGACCCGAGACCCTGCCGCCCATCTCAAGCAGGTCGATTGTGATGCCCGGCTTTATATGCCTGTCGGTGAAGTTTATATGGCCGCCCTGAAGCGTCACGGCGTCTATGTTGATCTCTTTGAAGAAGGGCTCTTTTTCAGTCGCATCTATCTCGGGCGGCGCTTCGGCCCGTTCGGCAGGCGCTCCAGTCTCTTCTTCGTCCTTCTTGCCCTTCTTAATGACTATCTCCTGGACGTTGAGCACTCCGTCCGGGTTTACCATAAGTCTCGAATAGAAGCCGCTCAGAGCCACTCCATCTATCGAGAGTTCATTCGGACTATAGCTCGCATCGATACCGTTTACCGCTAGGGTATCCCACTTGAGGAAGTCCTCCTTGTCGACCTTGCTTATGGAGGAGAAGCCCGACAGGAGCGCGTCACCGGAGTACGAGGCCTTAAATGGACCTTTGTCAGAGACGGCAAACTTTACCCTGCCAGTAGCCGAGGCCTTACCACTGGTTATGATTATCCTGAGCATCTCGTCCACATACGATCTAACAGGGGAGATGTCCACCTGTTTGACCGATACCTTGAGGTCTGCCTTAACAGGATTGATGGAAATGGGCCCCTTGACCTTTATGGCCTCGCCGGAACCTGCCTTGCCGGAGCCTGCCTCGTAAGAGACGTTGAGGGCGGCTGTTCTCTTAGGCCTTGTGCTGAAGCCTGTTATAGAGACGTCAACAGGAGAGAGAGTTTTTTTAAATGGAGTCGGCGTGGAGGTATCACTAAATGCCAAGGACGCATCATGAACCTGTATAGTATCTATATTAATCTTCAGTGGCGGGCTCTTGCGCCCTTCTCTGGTAGCGGCGGAAGCGGGCTTCCTTGGAGCGGGCTCCGGCAGAAGGTCATTTAAGTTTAGCCGACCTTTCTTTCCACGTACGGCATTTAAGTAAGGCTTATTGACAGAGATTTCTGCGACACTCACCTTTCCTGTGAAGAGTTCGGCACCGGTCACGTTCATTGAAAAAGAGTCGAAGCCAAGCAGGTCCTTTCCGAGCGAATCGGTCAACTCTACCTTATTAAGGCCCACCAGTCCCTTCAGGGTTATCTTTGCGGGCTTGTCGATGTACTGAACATAGGAGATGCTCCCGTCAAGGTCCATAAGGGCGCTGGAGAGAGAAAAGCCGAGGGGTACCGGCGAGTAGGTCGCGTAGTAGGCGAGGTCCAGCTGAGAGAGCTTAACGTCCAGAGAGGTCTCGTGCGAGTCTGCAAATGGTTTGCTATTTCCCCTGAGATCGAAGGGGGTGCCGTTCACCGTGGCCGAGAAGGCCGGGAGCACGAAGGTGTCTATGTACTTAGGGAGGTTCGAGATGAAGGGGATCATGACCGTAAGGTCACTGACGACGTGGGTCCTATGCTTTGGAATATCTTCGAAGTCGAGGCTTCCGTTGAATACCTGTATATTGTTTATAGAGAACGCTCGAGGTCGGCCCTCGGGCTCAAGCTCTTTGGTAGCCTGATTCTCAAGGGCCTCTGGGATCAGATCGAAAAAACTGTAGGAGCCGTCCTCGTCTCTTACGGTCCCGACATAGGGACCCGTCAGCCTGACCTCTTTTATTACCGGCCCCATCTTGAGTATCGACAGGCTCTCGACGTTAACGTAGAGTTCTTCAAAGGAGAAGATATCCCCTTCCCCGGAGCGCTTCTTAACGCTAAAGTCTCTTATGGTCAGCTTGAGGTTGTAGGGGTTGAACCTGATGCTCGCAATCGAAACCTCTCTATGGAGGGCCTCAGGCAGTTTCTTAAGTAATACCGCCTTGAGGGTGTACGGCAGGATAAGGAAACCTATAAAGGTATATGCCGCGAGAAGGGAGGCGACCCAGATGAGTATCTTTCTCTGTCGTCTAGTTAACTCCATAAGAGACACCTTGCATTGGTCTTAAATTATATCAATGTCTAATTATATTATAACAGAGTACAAGCTTATAGCTATTGT
The DNA here is from genome assembly GCA_015222595.1 of Pseudomonadota bacterium. GTDB lineage: Bacteria > Desulfobacterota > GWC2-55-46 > GWC2-55-46 > JADFVP01 > JADFVP01. The sequence continues at coordinate 20,955 of JADFVP010000076.1, read as the reverse complement.
AATACTCAGGGTAATAGCCCCAGATCTGTTTTTTTCCTCTTATACGGCTGGAAAAGAGAGTCCGTCATGGTAGAATAGGTTATAGAGCCATACGATCTGCCCGACGTTTGATCGGCTTTTTTGAACCGTTAACGAGGGGATACGTCCGTGGGGAAGTCCGAAGCAAAAAAAGAGAAGTTTTTATATTTTTTCACCACCGGCCTATGGGAAAAACGGCTCGGGGAACTTTCGGGCAAAGAGGCCCTATTTTTTAAAACCTTCCGAGTTATAGCGCTGGGCCTCAAGGGTTTTCTGGAGGATAAGTGCACGCTCAGGGCGTCGGCGCTGACCTTCTACAGCCTGCTTGCCATTGTGCCGGTACTCGCCATGGCCTTCGGCATTGCCAAGGGCTTCGGTCTCAGGCAGCGTCTAAGGGGGCAGCTCCTTGAGGCCTTTTCCGGTCAGGAAGAGATTCTAACACAGGCTATAGACTTCGCGGACAAGCTCCTGGAGTCCGCCAGCGGAGGAACCGTGGCCGGCATCGGTGTGGTCGTCCTCTTCTGGTCGGTAATAAAGGTCCTAGGCCACATCGAGGAGTCGTTCAACGTCATCTGGGAGGTCAGAACGCAGAGACCGCTTGGAAGGCGCTTTTCCAACTACCTCTCAATAATGCTCCTAAGCCCTATGGTGGTAATCATCTCAGGGAGCCTTACAGTATTCATTAGCGCCCAGGTAACGTACGTCGTCGATAAAGTCGGGCTCCTCGGAATCTTCGCCCCCCTGGTCTTTACTGCACTCAAGTTCCTGCCATATACACTCATGTGGTTCCTTCTGGCCTTCGTTTACATAACCGTACCTAACACCAGAGTGGGTTTCAAGTCCGGGATGGTCGGTGCGGTGGTCGCCGGAACCATGTACCAGATACTACAGTGGCTGTACATAACCTTCCAGATAGGCATATCTAAATACAACGCCATCTACGGCAGCTTCGCCGCTATGCCTCTGTTCCTAATGTGGCTTAACCTGAGCTGGATCATAGTCCTCCTGGGGGCGGAGCTCTCCTATGCGACACAGAACGCGCAGCGCTACGACTTGGAGCCGGAGGCCCGGCGGGCGAGCCCGATGGTAAGAAAGCGCTTATGCCTTCTTATGGCCCACTTGGTCGTAAAGGCGTTCGTCAACGGTGAGGGGGCGGTCAGGGGCAAAGAGGTGCCGACACGGCTGGGGCTGCCGCCGCGTCTGGCCGAAGAGCTCCTCGCCGAGCTCGTAGAGGCAGGTATTTTAAGTGAGTGCGGGGATACTTATACAAGAGATTTTAATTACCAGCCTTCGCTGGCGACAGACCGAATAACTATAAGAAGCGTCCTTGAGGCACTTGATAAGAGGGGCTCAGACGTGCATTCCATAACCGGCACTCCCGGCACCAAAGAAGAGAACGAGTTGACAGAGGCCCTTCAGACCCTAAACGAAGACCTATTTAATTCACCGGCAAACAGACTTTTAAGGGACATATGAGTACTGAGTAAATCTTAGTGAAAAGCACGAGCTCAAGTGCAAATGACCTATTGAAATGTGGAGGTGAACGGTAGGCTTTAAATTTGCTTAGTATAGGAAGTACTCTTGAATTTGTGGGGCTCTTTGCATCGGTTCTCTGATAAACTGTACCACTTGACAACCTCATTCGGGCCAGAACCGGTCAAAACTGCAACCCAGCCCCACCCCACTTTTTTTCTTCTCTCTTCTTACCGGTTTAGTCTCGGTCTCTTACCGCTCTTTCTCGACTTTTTCCCGGTTTTTTCGCCCGATTCGTCATAATTCGTCGAATTTCGTCACCCCCGTTCAACGACGAACTTCCTCCAATAAAAGGATAAAAGCTATCAGATTCAAGATGTTACGGCTCAATTCCAAGAAATATCCCTTTTTTGCCCCTCTAGCCCTTGACATAGTTGCGAAATTGCGCAATAATATACTTATGAAAAACGAACTCTTCAAACTACAGTCCGAAATCTGCAAGACAATGGCCAACCCGAAGCGGCTGGAGATTATCTACGCCCTTAAAGGGGGCGAAAAGACGGCGGGCGCAATCACAAAAACGCTCGGCGTTACTAAAGCAAACGTCAGCCAGCATCTCTCTGTACTGAAGGCCTGCGGGGTCGTAACTACCCGAAGAGACGGCGTAAATATCTTCTACAAGATCTCGAACCCGAAGATCATAGAGGCCTGCGCCCTTATGCGAGAAGTTATGATAGAACAGCTAGAAGAGAGAGAAAAACTGATAAAAGAACTAAAAACGGCTGAATAATTACCGTTTCGGCCCTGGAAATGCGCAAAACAGATTAATAATGCATTCAGGAGGTATTACCATGCATATCGATAGAGCTTTAAGACTGGTCGCTGGAATATTCGTACTACTTTCACTCCTGCTCTCGCAGGTCCACTCAGAGTACTGGCTGCTCTTTACGGCCTTTGTCGGGCTCAACCAGATTCAATCCTTCTTCACGAACTGGTGTCCAATGATGACCTTTCTAAGGTGGTTCGGGCTTAAAAAGTGCGTTACCGCCACGGAATGCAAATAACTACTCGACGCCTCATCATCCCGTTTTAATTGACTTAATCTGTGGTGCCAGCAGGCCCAACAGGTGAGGTGAGCCCGAAACACCCCCCGGCAATTGACTGTGATTTTCAGGAGTGCGGGGTAATCAGACTGGAGTATTTAGAAAGATGAAGTCACTCTTATTAAAAATAGTAACGCACGCGATCGCACGGCCAAAGACGGCGCTGGCGCTCTTTGTTATAGCCACGGTCATCTTTCTTGCTATGGTGCCGAGAATAAAGATCGACACCGACCCGGAGAACATGCTCTCGCCCGACGAGCCTGTTCGAATAGCACAAACTCAAGTAAAACGAGACTTTGCGCTCCACGACAGTATCATCGTCGGCATCGTGGACGACAAAAGTTCAACCGGGGTCTTTACTCCTGAAACGCTAGAGCGTATAGCGGCGCTCTCTTATGAGATTGTGAAAATAGACGGAGTTATCGCAGCCGATCTTCTAAGTCCTGTTACCACCGACGATATTTCCGGCGACGGTGGTATGCTGACCATAGAACCGCTCATGGGGCGCACGGTAATAGATGAGGCCGCAGCTCTCAGGGTACGCGACAGAGCGCTCGCAAACCCTATACTGAAAGACATGCTTGTTTCGGGCGACGGTACGGCTGTGCTACTCTCGGTTCCGATAAAAGAGAAGCACGAAAGCCACCGCATTTCTACCGAAATAGCCAGAATCATTGATGAAATTAAGGCCGGGGGAGCTGGCACGGAAGAGTACCACATAACGGGTCTAGCCGTTGCTGAGGATACTTTCGGCGTGGAGATGTTCCGGCAGATGGGCATCAGCGCCCCTTTGGCAGGCCTCCTGATCTTCCTCATCATGCTCTTCTTCTTCAGGAGCTTCGCGCTCGTCGCCTCCGCAATGATCGTTGCCATGATGACGGTTATCTGGACTACGGGGGCCCTCATCGGCGCCGGTTTCTCCATGCATATAATGAGTTCGATGATCCCTATCTTCTTAATGCCGATAGCGGTGCTCGACTCCATTCATATCCTCTCGGACTTTCACACCCGGTACGCTGCCGAGGCTGCCACTCCTTCGTCAGATGGTAAGGCCGATAAAAAAGCTATAATTCTCAGCACTGTAGACGAACTCTTCACCCCTATGTTCTTTACCTCTTTGACCTCGGCCATCGGTTTCGGCTCTCTCATCCTGACCCCCATACCTCCGGTACGGGTCTTCGGCGCCTTTGTCGCGCTCGGCATTGTGCTTGCCTGGTTCATAACTATCGTCTTTATTCCGGTCTTCGTGACGCTGCTATCCGACTCGACCCTTAAGAAGTTCGGCTCCGACACTGGTAACGGCACACCCGGCAACAACAGCACTGACCGGCTCAAAAGGTTTCAGCTCTCCCTTGGCCGCTTCGCCGTTACGCACTCAAAAAAAATAGTCGTAGTTTCGCTTATCGTCTTCGGTGTCTCGCTCTTTGGCATTACTAAGACAGAAGTCAACGACAACCCGACGCGCTGGTTCAAACACTCTCACCCCATACGCGTTGCAGAGCGGGTGCTGAACAGCCACTTTGGCGGAACCTATATGGCGTACCTCGTACTAACCGCACCGGAGCCCGGCGTGATAACGAGACCGGAGACTCTTAAGTATATAGAGAGTCTTCAGGCGCACATGACCGACGTCGACGTGGTCGGCAAAACGACCTCCATAACCGACGTGGTCAAGAAGGTGTCGTACGAACTGAACGACGCTGCGGACGAAATGTACAGAGTGCCCGATACCTCCAAGGCTGTTGCGCAGTACCTCTTTCTGTACGAGATGTCCGGAGATGCGGACGACCTCTACCACCTCGTTGACCCGGAGTACGCAAAGGCCAACATCTGGGTGCAGCTAAAGAGCGGAGACAATAAAGAGATGAAGCGCGTTGAGACCGCTGCTGCCGCTTACTTCGAAAAGAACCCGCCGCCTTTCGGTATTAAGACCAACTGGGCGGGCCTTACGTACCTGAATGTCGTCTGGCAGGACAAGATGGTCTACGGCATGTTGAAGTCGCTCGGGTCGGGCGCGGTACTCGTCTTTATAGTAATGACTCTGCTCTTTCGCTCTGCGCTTATCGGCGCGCTGTCGATGATACCGCTTACCATTACAGTCGCCTTTATTTACGGTATAATAGGGTATGTGGGAAAGTTCTACGACATGCCCATAGCCGTGCTCTCGGCCCTTACGCTCGGCATCTCTATCGACTTTGCAATTCACTTTGCCGAGCGCACACGGCGGCTAAGAACAGAGAGCGGGAGTTGGGCCGAAACGGTAGACCGGGTCTTCGACGAGCCGGTGCGCGCGATCATTCGAAACATGGTTGTTATCTCACTGGGCTTTGTGCCGCTCTTCTTCTCACCACTCGTACCGTACCAGACCGTCGGCTTCTTCTTTGCCGCAATCATGGCTGTAAGCGGCGGGACAACCCTGTTGCTTCTTCCGGCGCTTATGAATATCTTAAAGGGGCCGCTTAGGCTTAAGTAATTCACAAAACCATTAGACACTATTCGGGAGTACCGTTATGACGAGAGAGTTTAGCTGTATTATCAGCCGCTTGTGTAAAAGAGACAGACGCAGCAGTCTCTTATCGCTCCAAGGCCTCTTTAGCCTGCCCGGCCTTATAGGGCTGCTCTTTTTGCTCTCCCTTCTTACACTGCTCGCCACGGGCGCGAACGCAGCAGAACCGAATGCGGACGAAATAGTAGAGCGGTCGAACTTGGCCTACTACTACGCAGGTACCGACGGCTCTGCAACTGTAAAGATGACGATAACGGACTCGGCTGAGAGGGTACGGACTCGCGAGTTCTCGATGCTCCGCTACGACGTAAAGGACGGGGCCGAGCAGAAGTTCTACGTCTACTTCCGTACGCCTGCCGACGTTGAGGGCATGATCTTCATGGTCTGGAAAAATACGAAAAAGGACGACGACAGGTGGCTCTACATTCCGGCAGTCGATCTTGTTAAGCGCGTTGCTGCAAAGAACAAACGCTCTAGCTTTGCCGGTTCCCACTCTACCTACGAAGACGTCTCGGGCCGCTCAACAGGGGACGATACCCATGAGTTGATCGGCTCAGAAAACATCGACGGTAGAGAGGCGTACGTTATACTGAACCGCCCGAAGGACGCCGACATAGTTGAGTTCAGCGAGTACAAGGTCTGGATAGATAAAGTTCATTTTCTGCCGTTAAAGGGCGAGTACTTCGACAAGGCGGGAAAGCTCTACAAAACTCTGCTCTCAGAGCGTATTGAGGTAATAGACGACATTGCTACCGTTGTGCAGGGGCGCGTTACTGTAGAGGGCAGGGGAAGTACCGTAATACAGTTTTCGAACGTTAAGTACAACGTCGGCATAACGGAGAAGATCTTCGACGAGCGGTACCTTAGAAGACCGCCCAGACGCTGGATAAAATGACGCTGGATAGAACAGAAATAATATGAATAACAGAACCGACAACCAAAACCGCTACTCGTATGCGCCAGCCTCTCTACTTCTGCTTGCGCTCCTCATAACCCTTTTATTCGTAACGACCTCTCAGGCCTCCGACCTGCACGGCTTTGTCGAGGGGGCCGGGTCGGTTAAACTCGGAGACGAGCGCGCAGAGAAGAACTCCTACAACCTGGGTGAAACGCGCGCGCAGCTGAAGTACACCTACTTTCCAAGTCTCACCGAGGTATATGATGGAGAACTCTCCTTAAAGGGCGAGCTTCTATACGACGGTTATAAAGAGGAGCTTTCAATAGAGATTCGAGACCTCAATCTCTTCATAAGCCCCGCGCCATCGGTAGATATGAAGATCGGGCGTCAGATACTTACCTGGGGCACAGGCGACCTGCTCTTCGTAAACGACCTCTTCCCAAAGGACTACGTCTCCTTCTTTACCGGACGCGCCACGGAGTACCTGAAACTTCCGAGCGACGCCGTACGAGCCTGGTACTACCACGACGCCTTTTCGCTAGACCTTGTTCTCATCCCTCGTTTTCAGGCCAACAGAAGCATCCGGGGCAAACGCCTCTCCTTCTACGACGGCCTTAGAGGCTCGATAGAGGGAACCGAAAGCACAAGAACTTTTATAACTCCAAAGAGGACGATAAAGAACGCTGAGGTCGCGCTTCGCGCGTATAAAACGGTAAAAAGCTACGAGGCAGCCCTCTATCTCTTTAAGGGTTTTTATAAAGAGCCGCGAATGGTACTCGACTCCGCAAACGAACTCTTCACCTATCCACGACTTCGCGTCTACGGCGCGAGCCTACGCGGTCCCGTTGCCGGAGGCATTGCTAACGTTGAAGTCGGCTACTACGACTCGCGCGACGACACAGGAGGCGCGGACTCTTCGACAGAGAACTCTTCAGTAAAGTACCTTTTTGGGTTTACAAGAGACCTCGCCTTTAGAGACGACCTTAAGGTTGGCGTACAGTATATGGTAGAGAACATGCTCGACTACGGCCAATATAAAGCAAACCTACCGGCAGGGGAAGCTCTAAGAGACAAAAACCGCCACCTCGCAACCCTCAGGCTGACGTCTCTTCTTAGCGCCCAGACGATCGACGCGAACCTCTTTCTCTTCTACAGCCCAACAGACCGAGACCTGCATCTTAGACCTTCTGTGGGGTATAAGGCCACCGACACCGTAAAAGTGACTCTTGGGGCCAATATCTTCAGTGGCAGCAAGGAGCACACCCAGTTCGGCTCGCTCGAAGGAAATAACAATCTCTATCTGAGGGCACGCTATAGCTTTTAGCGTAAAAACCCTCTCAAACAAGTACCTTACAAAACCTCCGGGCCGCACCTGTTTTACCCCCCCGCTCCGCACCCTGCGATAATTGAGAAAACACCGTCCGACTTTACCTCTTCGCACCCCATGGTGACCCACAGAAGATGCTAATTTATAAGCATTTATCCCCTAGTGATGACTAAAGTAATCACCTCCCCCTTCCGATATAAAATAGTAGTAGCATACCACTAGAAAGTATACTTACGCGCACCCTAACAGGTGAAGCGCCAAAATGCTAACTTTGTGCGGGCTGCACACCGCCCGACCATATAAAATAAAGAGTCAACTTTGAACAAGACCATCTTCTCCCTTACCCGCAAGATCATGCTTGCAGTCTGTATCATACTGCTGCCGGTTGCAATAACCTTTGTCTACTCCTACTACAACAACAAGGGCCATCTGAAAGAGCATATACAGAGCGACTTAACGGTTCTTGCCGAGGCGTACGAAGGGCTTGTCTACCAGTTTCTCGACATTTCCAAAAAACGGGCCGAGGACTTTGCCTCCGACGGCTATATCCGTGACGAGCTAGAGCACCTGAACAGTAGCGAGAAGTACTCTTCGGGGCCGTTAAGCACGCACCTGATAAAGAACAAGATGCCGCTCGACGAGCACCTGCTCTCGATGCGCATAGCTACCCTGGACGGAATTATCGTTGCCTCCACCGATCCGGGAGCTGCGGGCCTCAACGTCTCAACGGACAGATCCTTTATCAAGGGCCTGCGCAACACCGTTGTAACAGAGGTCGATGCCGAGGGCGTTAGCGTGCCCAGGCTCGCCATCTCCACGCCTATAACGAGCAGGGAGAGCGGCAAGACTATTGGAGTGCTTACAAACTCTATACTTCTCTCGGACTTAAACTCCGTACTCTCCGGCGACTACACCAAAGAGGCCGGCTCCATGAAGCCGCTAACACCTACACGAAAGACGATGGAGGCGTACGTCGTCAACATAGACAGCTTTATGCTTACCAACTCTCTGTTTATCGACTCGGCCGTAATGCGCCAGGAGGTCAACACCCTGCCGGTTCAAAAGTGCCTCAGCGCCGGCAAGGAGTACACCGGCTTCTATAAAGACTACCGAGGGGTTGAAGTTGCAGGAGCCTCGATGTGCATGAAGCACCTCGGATGGGTGCTGCTAGTAGAGTACGATGCGGACGAGGCCTTTATGGCCATAGAGGAGGTTAAGCGCAACGCCCTTGTGGCCGCCGCTATTGCCTTAGGCATGATTATCCTCTCCTTCTACCTCTTCTTCAAGAACATTGTGCTGCGCATACGGAACCTCTCGTTAGCGGCAGAAGAGATAGCGAACGGCAAGTACGACGTTACCATTCCGGTAGAGACCTCTGACGAGATAGGTGTTCTTAGTGCCGCGTTCAACTCAATGGCAACAGACATAAGAAACAGGGCCAGCGAACTCAAGCACAGCGCACAGGGGCTTAAAGAGGCGCAGCAGATTGCGCGCATAGGAAGTTGGGACTGGGACATAATCAACAACAAGCTCACCTGGAGCGACGAGACGTACCACCTCTTCGGCCTTGTGCCCGATGAGACGGTTGCCACCTACGAGGGGTTTCTCCGCACGGTTCACCCGGACGACAGAGACGCGGTAATCGCTGCGGTACACGAAGCGCTCGACAACAGAACAGAGTACGCTATCTCCCACAGGATAGTGCTTCCCGACGGCTCCGAGCGGTATGTGAACGAACGGGCCAGCATCACCTTCGACGATACGTTGAGACCGATAAGGATGCTCGGCACCATTCAGGACGTTACCGAACAGATGCGGGCCGAAGAGGAGATCCGCACCCTTGCGAAGTTCCCGTCGGAGAACCCGAACCCTGTTATGCGTATCTCTAGAGATGGACAACTCCTTTACGCCAACGAGGCGGCAACCCCGCTGCTCGGCGAGTGCGGCTACGACCCCGAGACGAACTCCTTAAGTACCCACTGCTGTGAAATACTGAACTACGCCTATACAACAAAAGAGAGCAAGGAGCTTTTCATAACTCACGACAGCCGCTTCTACTCCCTTGTGCTCACTCCTATTACCGACGCCGACTACGCCTACGTCTACGGTGTAGACGTTACCGAGGAGCGAGAGAGCAAGTTTGAGCAGAAGAAGCTCAGCGCCGCTATAGAGCAGAGCGTCAACGTGGTCTTCCTCACCGACCTTAACGGCATTATCGAGTACGTAAACCCGATGTTCGAGTCCATCACACTCTTCTCCAAGGAAGAGGCCATAGGCCGCACCCCGAAGATACTCGCCTCAGGAGAGACGCCGCTTGAGACGTACGACGAGTTGTGGAAAACCGTGCTATCGGGCAGAACGTGGCGCAGCGAATTCAAGAACAGAAGGAAGAACGGAGAGCCGTACTGGTGCAACACCGTAGTCTCTCCGATAAAGGACGAAAAGGGAGATGTAACGCACTTTCTCGCCGTACAGGAAGATATTACCGAGCAGAGAAAAGCTAACGACAAGATCAAGTACATGGCCTCGCACGATGAGGCTAGCGGGCTTATCAACCGCAACCGCTTCATAGAACTCCTGCGTGGCTGGATATCGATGGCCGAGGGCAACGACGAGACCGGCGTGCTGATGATCATCGACATCGACCGCTTTAAAGTAATGAACGACATCTATGGCCATGCAATGGGAGACGAGTACCTGAAGGGGCTCTCCAAGGTTCTCGACTACACTCTCGACCGCGCTTTTGAGAAGTACACCTCCAAGACGGTTATCGAGCCGATTCTCGGACGCATGAGCGGAGACGAATACGCGCTCTTCCTGCCGAGCGCCTCCGAAGAGGTCGGGCGCGACATTGCCGAGAAACTGCGCAAGGCGGTAGAGGGGTATCAGATGTCCGAGAACTTCGGCAGCCTTACCGCCTCTATCGGCATAGTGCTCTACCCGGACAACGGCACCAACACCCAGGAACTCTTTACGCGCGCAGATGCCGCAATGTACCGCTCCAAGGAGCTTGGCAGAAACCGTTGCCACCTCTACCACCCGGAAGATCAGGACATGGAGAAACTCCACTCGAGAATAGAGTGGAAGGACAAGATACTCAAGGCCCTGAAGGACGACCGTTTCGAGCCGTGGTTCCAGCCGATAATGAGCCTCGACAGCAACGAGATACACCACTACGAGGTACTTGCGCGTATGAGGAGCGAAGAGGGCGAGATACTTCTTCCCGGAGTCTTCATTCAGGTTGCCGAGAACTACGGTCTCGTCGGCGCGATCGACAGAACTATAATCGGCAAGACAATGACCCTGCAAGCCGCGAACCAGAAGAAGGGCATAGACATCTCTTACAGTATGAACCTGTCGGGAATCGATCTCGGAGACGAAGAGTTCCTGCACTATATAAAAGAGACCATCACAAAGACCGGGGCCGACCCCAAGCGATTGGTATTTGAGATAACAGAGACCGCAGCAATCGGCCACATTGCGCGCGCCGTTCGTTTCATAGATGCACTTAAAGAGGTCGGCTGCCGCTTCTCGCTAGATGACTTCGGTGTCGGCTTCACCTCCTTCGTCTACTTAAAGGAGATGGACGTAGACTTCATCAAGATAGACGGCTCCTTCATAAGGAAGCTCGACGAGAACCCGAAAGACCAGCTCTTCGTAAAAGCGATTTCAGAGGTTGCAAAGGGAATGGGTATAGAGACAATCGCCGAGTTTGTCGAGAACGAGACGACGCTCAAAATTCTGAGGCAGTATAACGTGGACTTTGCGCAGGGCTACCACATAGGTAAGCCGGACCCTAAGCTTTTAGAGGTCTCGTTAAAAAAGGGCGGCAAGCACCTGAGAATTGCCAAGTGATACTCCACCCTTACTAGAAAACTCCGCCTGTCCGACAACCACTGATTAACAAAAAAACCGGCCCCTGATAAAGGGCCGGCATCAACTAAATTACGCCTCGCTTCTTGCGCGCTGCCGAAAAAAGTTCCGCCTACAAAAAGAGCCTGCCAAACAAGAGATCGGCCTGACGCGGCCCGAAGACTAAAACGCCCTCAGCAGAAAAAGAAAAACAGGCGACGAGCCTGCCTTACGCATTACCTAGTGAGCGGTCGCCCTCAAAGGCCTTCTTCAGCTTCCGGGTAAGCGCATCAGCGCTCCTTACCGGCTCGGTGATTCTGTACTTACCCGTACACTTCAGCACTATATCCACAGACCCTTTTAAATCGATGAGGTTACCCGGCGAAACGAAGACGGGAGACGCACCCTCGCGCGTTCTGACTACGGAGCCTACGGACTCGCCTTCGTACTTAAGTGCGCTGTGCGAACCCTGGCGCGCGCCCGGCTCTTTGTACGTGCCGACAAGACGGGTCTTGGCGCAACCGATAGAGGGTATCGTGAGCAGCAGGCCGACATACGAAGCTAGCCCGAAGCCCTTGGGGTGCGCTATGCCGGGCCCGTCGAAGATAATGACGTCGGGCACGACTTTTAATCTCTCGACTGCACCGATTATCGCAGGACCTTCTCTGAAGGCGAGAAAACCGGGCAGGTTCGGAAATGTTACCTCTTTAACGCTGTACGCCTCCTCGACCAGCTCTCCCGTTTCGTAGATGTAGACCGAGACGGCGCCTATTACCTTGTCGCCAAGAAATGCTGCGTCAACGCCCGCGACGTACTGCGGGGCGCGTTTTAACGGAGCGATACTGAGGCGGCGGGACAGGCGCGCCTGCTCCTCTAATATCTTCTCTTTGTCGCGCGGCCACCTGAGGTTCAACGGTGTTGTATAGACTTTGTCGTACTTCATCTTTTTTTCTAATCCCTTTTCTGTACCGTGCCAAAGTACCCGGCCCGGCCTCTTTTTTTATTCTTCAAAAGCAGCTCCCACAAACGTCCTTGTCCGCGGTGCTTCGTTATCAACTACATAAGCAGGGTGCTTCGTTAAAAACAGCATAAACAGCTACCTGTCATGCTCGGTACTTTGCGCCGAACGGTTCCTATAAAACATACCAGAAAGAGGAGGAAAAATATTTAAAAAACTGCACCGGACTTAAAGACGGTGCAGCCAGTGCTCGTATCTTGAGTCCTCGCCTTTGACCGCCTTGAAGTACGTCTCCTGAACGCCTTTGGTAACGGGGCCCGGCACACCCGTGCCTATAACCCTGCCGTCCACCTCGCGGATGGGTGTTATCTCGGCGGCGGTTCCGGTAAAGAAGGCCTCGTCGGCGGTGTAGAGTTCGTCTCGTGTAAAGCGCTCCTCGCGAACTACTTCTCCTTTATCTTTCAGTATCGTCATAACGGAGTCTCGCGTAATACCCTTTAAGACCGAGGTCAGAGCGGTCGTCTTTATGACTCCATCTTTTACCATAAAGATGTTCTCTCCGCTACCCTCAGATACATACCCCTCGGTGTCGAGCATTATCGCCTCGTCGTAACCGGACTCAATGGCCTCTCTCTTTGCCATTATCGAGTTGACGTAGCTGCCGGTTATCTTCGCCTTGGTCATGGTCGAGTTGACATGGTGGCGAAGGTAGGACGACACCCTTACGCGTATGCCGTTCTTGATCCCGTCGTCTCCGAGATACGCGCCCCACTCCCAGGCTGCTATCGCGACGTTCACCGGATTGTCCTTTGGCAGCAGGCCCATGCTACCGGCTCCTAAAAATGCGATCGGCCTGATGTAGCCCTCTGATAAAGAGTTGGCCTTGAGCGTCTCGACCACCGCCATGTTGATCTCCTCTTTGGTAAACGGGATATCGAGCATCACGATGTGGGCCGAGGCGAAGAGCCGCTCTGTGTGCTCCTCAAGTCTGAAGATCGCTCCGCCGCCGCCCTTTGTGGCATAGCACCTTACCCCTTCGAAGACCCCAAGGCCGTAGTGGAGCGCGTGGGTCATTACATGGACGTTGGCCTCTGCCCAGTCAACGAGATGACCGTCCATCCAGATCTTTTTAGCCTCTACCATTTAAAACTCTCCTGAAACTTTTTTACCGTGCACACGGTAACTTTAAACTTTTTTATTCCCACTGCTTCACACTTCACGCAAGAGAACAATGGACAACAACCGGGGCACAAGAAAGTACGCCGAAGTTATGTGGCCGTGTAGACAAAGGCGTTGTCGTCGCGCTTGAGCATAACGGATGAGCCTTCTAAGACGCCGCCGTCACCGATAATGAGGTTGGGGGTGCGTACCGTGCCGACGATGCGGCCGGGGTACTGAATCTCCACTCTCTTTGCGGCCTCTATCTCGCCCTTGAACAGACCGGTAATAATGGCCGTATCGACCTTTACCGTGCCCTCGACAAGACCGCCCTCACCGACCACGAGGTTTCCCTCGGCCTCTATCTCGCCCTTGAACTCGCCTTCAACGCGCACCGTGTAATCGAACGACAGCTTGCCTTCAACGCGCATGCCCTTGCCGATAAAACCTACGACCTCGTTGCCGCCAACCTTTTCGCTTTTTTGCGCCATTACCCTAACTCCTCTTCCTCTTATATTTACTACTTATATTTTCACTCTGACCAAAATTTTTTCCGTACCCGAAACTCTCTTTTACCTCGGAGTTAGCCCTCGACCGACCGGAGCAGCTCTATGATGCGCTCTCGCTCGTCTGCCGTAAAGTAGACGAGTTCTATCTTGCCCCTGCCGTTAGAGTCTTTTACGTGCACCTTGGTCTGAAAAATATCTCTCAGCTCCTCTTCGAGTGGGGTCTCTCTCTTCGGCAGCTTCTTGCGCTTTCCGGACTCTACCGTGCACGACGCCGCGAGTGCCTCGGTCTCTCTAACGGAGAGGCGCTTTACGATAACCTTTCTACAGAGCGCGGTCTGCGGGGCGTGCCCCTCGACCGATAAAATAGCGCGGGCGTGGCCCATGGAAATCGTGCCCTTTGCAAGCTCGTCCTTAACCTCCGGCGGAAGCTTCAGCAGCCTCATATAGTTTGCCACAGTTGCGCGCTCTTTGCCGACACGGCGCGCGATTTCTTCTTGCGAGTGACCGAAGTCCGAGAGCGACTTGTACGCCTCGGCCTCCTCTATCGCGTCGAGATCTTCTCTCTGAATATTCTCGATTATCGCAAACTCTAAACTCTGCTCGTCGTTCGCCTCCACTATAACCACCGGCACGTGAGTAAGCCCTGCGAGCTTGGAGGCCCGAAGCCTCCGCTCTCCGGCAATAAGCTCCATGCCGCGCTCGGTCCTTCTCGCAATGAGCGGCTCTATTACGCCCTTTTCACGAATAGAGGCCGAGAGCTGAGAGAGCGCTGAGTCGTTGAACCGTTTTCTCGGCTGAACCGTATTTGGGGAGAGGTCCCCTATTGCGCAGAGCAGGTACTTCCCGGCTCCCGGAATCTCGCCCGGAGAGAGGCCAACCCCACCCCCTTCCGAAGCAACCCCTCCCGTGGTATTACCGGTAGCCTTAACAGCCCCTGACGGGCTTCCTATCAAGGCGCTCAAACCTCTGCCAAGTACCTTCTTCTTCACGATAAAAACCTCTCCACTACCATAACCTATTGATTTATATAGCTTTTATTTTATTTAGATGGCTTCTGTCTCTTTGTCGGCACGGTTCTCGCTCAACACCAGAACCTCTTTAGCGAGCTCCATATAGCTGATTGCCCCGCGCGACTGAATATCGTAGAGCAGCACCGGTTTTCCGAACGAAGGGCTCTCGGACAGCCGCACGTTTCTCGGTATGAGCGCGGTAAAGGCCTGTTTACCAAAGTGCTCTCTTACGTCTTCGACCACCTGGTGCGAGAGCCTGTTTCTCGAGTCGAACATCGTCAGCAGTATCCCCTCTATCTCAAGGGCCGGGTTGAGCTTCGCGCGGATAAGGTCTATTGTTCTCAGTATCTGAGAGATTCCTTCGAGCGCATAGTACTCGCACTGAATGGGAATTAAGACCGAGTCCGAGGCAACAAGCGCGTTTACGGTAAGAAGGCTAAGAGACGGCGGACAGTCTATAACGACAAAGTCGAAACGGTCGACAATGGTCGAGAGCGCCTCCTTCAGCTTATACTCCCTGTTCGGGTCGTCCACCAGCTCGACCTCGGCGCCGATGAGATCTATAGAGGAAGGCACTACATTCAGGTACTTTAACGCAGTACCCTTGAGCGTGGTAGCTACATCTACCGAGCCTATAATGGCCTCGTAGATGCTACCCCCACCGTCGATCTCCACGCCGATACCGCTGGTGGCATTGCCCTGAGGGTCGAAGTCGACCAGCAGAACGCGCTTTTCGGCAACGGCCAAAGAGGCGGCAAGGTTCACCGCCGTGGTCGTCTTGCCGACCCCGCCCTTCTGGTTAGCTACAGCTATTATACGTCCCATAGGCCTACGCTACCTGTGCAATTGAGGGTTCGGGAAAACTTTTCAGACTCCTGTGGTACATTACCCTGTAGTCTAAAACAGTTGACCTACCTTTTACAAGGAAAAAAGAGGTTGGGCAGACTGAAACGTAAAACTTTTTTACACTCCGGGGCTCGACTGTACCGAGACGCCACCACTGCGCCGACCCAACGCCGGCAACCGACCCCGAGCAGGTAGATGCCACCCTGTTCCACGTGGAACAATAAAGCAGAAGGTGGGCGGTTCGGGACGGGGCAGGGGGGCTCACTGTTCCACGTGGAACAAAAATACCCAAGAAGCGGTCGGAGACATCGGCAGAAGGGCTTGCATGTTCCACGTGGAACATGCCAAAAAAAGAACGCTACCCCTCCAGCTTCCTCATAAGAACGAGGGTAGTAACCCTGTCCAGAAAGGGCGTCGATATATTGATCACCTCAGGGGCCGAGTACCTGCCCGGTTCCGCGACCCCGGACTGAGCCAGCGCCTCGATCTCTTCGGCGTACTTTGGCCCCTTTAGAGCCAACAGATGACCGCCGGGGCGACAGAAGTAGTCGGCAGCCGTAACAAAGTCCGCTAAACTGGCAAAGGCCCGCGAGGTTACGCAGTCGAACCGGCCCGCGTACTGTGCCAGCTCTTCATGCGCCTCAACCCTTGCGGCAACGGCACTAACACCAGCTCCACCCTTATCCAGGCCGAGCCGCCGTATAATGTGGCGCATAAAGAGCACCTTCTTCTCTACCGAGTCCACGAGCACCACCTCAAGGTCCGGGGTAACAATACTGAGCGGCAGGCCCGGAAAGCCGCCGCCGGCCCCGATATCAAGAAGAGACTTAACGGACAGGGCGCGAAGCGTCGCGTACGGGGTGAGCGAATCGAGGAAATGCTTAATCACAACCTCGCGCTCCTCCCTTATAGCCGTAAGGTTTATCTTCTTGTTCCAGGCCAGGAGTTCGCTTAGATAGAGCGTAAACCGCTCCAGCGCAACCGTGTCCAGCGTAACGCCTAACGAGAGAGCGCCCTCTCTCAACAGCTCCTCAAGCCCTTTTACCTTCATACTTACCATATAATCCCCTAACCATATATAACAGACCGACAGGTCCTACAGCGCGCTCGTTCTCCGAAGGTGTACCATTAGTACCGATATAGCCGCAGGGGTTACACCAGAGATGCGCCCGGCCTGTCCGATAGAGAGCGGTCTATGAAGCTCCAGCTTCTCGCGGATCTCAGAGGAAATACCCTCTACGGCCCCGTACTCTATCGAGTCAGGAATTATCTGCGCCTCGGCGCGCCTGAAGCGCGCTGCCTCCTCTGCCTGCCTGCGAATATAACCCTCGTACTTTACATCTATCTCCACGGCCTCCACTATATCGAGTCCAAAGCGCGCAAACGGCTCGGCAGCAGACTCTACGAGCGGTGCGATGGATCTCAGCGTCAGGCCCGGGCGGCGCAGAAGCTCCTTTGCGCTAACTTTGCGCTGAAGCTCCGTTGTGCCAAGCTCGGCCATACTTCTGTTTACAGCCTCTGTAGGCAGTATGAAGAGAGTATCCAGTAGGGCCAAGAGCGCAGCGCACTCCTCTTTACGCTCCAGAAAGAGCTTATACGTCTCAGCACCAATAAGCCCGGCTCCGTACGCCTTCTCGCCGAGACGCTCTCTGGCATTCTCCTCACGCAACAGCAGCCTGTACTCCGCACGCGAGGTAAACATGCGGTACGGCTCTTTGGTGCCCTTGGTAACGAGGTCGTCTATGAGGACCCCGGTATAGGCCTCGGCGCGATCCAGAATGAGCGGCTCTGCGCCCTCTAGCTTCAGCGCCGCGTTGGCCCCGGCTATTAGACCCTGAGCAGCGGCCTCTTCGTAACCGGAGGTGCCGTTTATCTGACCTGCAAGGAAGAGCCCCTCGACCCTGTGCGTTTCGAGAGACAGAGACAGCTCCGTCGGGTCAACATAGTCGTACTCAACCGCATAGCCGGGGTGAAGCACCTCGACAGCCCCTAACCCCTTGATACTTCTAAGGAATTTTAGCTGAACATCTAATGGCATAGAGGTCGAGAGGCCGTTTGGGTAGACCCTAACGCTATCGAAACCCTCAGGCTCTAGAAAGACCTGATGCCGCTCTCTGTCCGGAAAGCGCATCACCTTATCCTCAATAGAGGGGCAGTACCGGGGGCCCGTGCCCTCTATTGCTCCGCCGTAAAGTGGCGATTTATCGAGGTTATTTCTAATTATGGCGTGTGTTTCGGGGTTCGTGTATGTTATATGGCACGGAACCTGATTGCCGGTTATAGGGCCTGAGCTAAAGGAGAAGGGCCGAAACTCGTCCGGCCTCTGAAGCTCCTGCAAAGTTACTAGAGAGTAGTCTATGGTACCGGCGTCGAGCCGTGGCGGGGTTCCGGTCTTCAGCCGTCCCATGCGAAAGCCGAGCGCGCCCAAAGAGTCGGAAAGCAGAGAAGAGGCCGCGTCGCCTCTGCGCCCTCCCGGAGTCTGTACGTCTCCTATATGCATGAGACCATGCAGAAAGGTTCCGGTGGTAACAATAACCGCACGGGCCTCCACAACCTCTGTGGCCTCTTTACCGTCTTCATCTATAAAAGAAATCTTAACGCCGCAAATCTTTTTTCTTGGGTCTATCTCTGGTGCCCCTTTGCAGGCAGTCCCTCTAGCTTGTATCCAGTTCCCGGCAATCTCTTCCCTGTCAACAACTAACGACTCGGTGACTAAAGCCTCTACCGTGGCCTCTCGCACCTCGACCCCTTCGGCGCGCTCTAAAGCCGTACCGATATAAGAGCTGTAGAGGGCGCGGTCGGCTTGGGCGCGCGTGGCGCGAACAGCAGGCCCCTTGCTGAGGTTGAGCGTACGGTACTGAATTGCCGCGGCATCTATCGCACGCGCCATCACCCCGCCAAGCGCATCTATCTCCTTAACCAGATGCCCCTTTGCAACGCCTCCTATTGCCGGGTTGCACGACATGGCGCCAACGGTATCGAGGCTCATAGTTATGAGCAGCACGCTCATACCCTTGCGCCCGGCCCCAAGCGCGGCCTCGGTGCCTGCGTGGCCGGCGCCGACCACTATAATGTCATATCTCTTCTCTACCATACTGCTGCCGTCTTTTAGGAGTCCTCTGTAGCTTATCAACCGTTATCTGCATTGAACTTTTTATTTTATCGTATAAGCACTGGGCGTGTCAATTGGAGGGTCGATAGGAGGTTGGCGGCAGGCCGAACCGTTCCATCGAGCAGACGCAAAGAAAACCGTGGGGTAACCGAAAAGTTTCAGATTGACATGACGAAAAAAAGCTGTATACTACTTTGCTATGCCTAAGGTAACCACAAAAACAAAGAAGAGCCCTGCAAAGGCCACAAAAGCGAAAGCAGCCCCGAAGAAGCCCGCTGCAAAGAAGCCGACTGCAAGAAAAAGCGCTACTAAGGGCGTCTCCTTCAAAAAGGAGATGACCCGCATTCTGCTCGGCGAAAAGGCGAAGATCGTCCAGGAGGTCAGCCACAAGATCAAGGACGAGGCGAACACTTCGGAGAGCAAGTCCGGCGACATCTACGACATCGCCAGCTCTGAGCGCGAACGCGAACTCTCACTAACGCTCGGAGACCGCGACCGCGGCAAGCTGCCCGAAATAGAGGGCGCCCTCGAACGGCTTGAAGACGGCTCCTACGGCGAGTGCGAAGAGTGCGATGAGCCCATTGCCCAGAACAGGCTTCGCATACTGCCCTTTACCCGCGTCTGTGTCGAGTGCCAGTCGAAGCTCGAAAGAGATATTCGCATAAAGGGCTCACCGGCCGAAGAGCGGCCCACACGGATGCTAGACAAGTCAGAGTCCGAAGACGACGACATGTAACCCCTTCACACCCCGGCCTATTAAAGAAAAAAGAACCTCGACCACTTTATTCATGTACCCCGGCCACTTATAAAGACCGGTCTCTGTCGTCTTATTGTCCTAACGCACCCCGGCCTACTTTACAATCCATACCCCGGCCACTTAAAATGCTATGCCGTTCGACTTTTTTCTACCGAATTCCGACTCTTAAGCACCCCCTTTTCTCACACTAACAGTCCCGAGACCGCCATGCCAAAAAAACCCGGCAGTTCAATAGTCTATCTAATAATCGTCATCTCGGTCTTTGTTCTCTTGGGGCTAGGCTTTATGCTCAACTCAAAGCCGTCGGACACCTCCGCCCCGCTCGGAACCGACAACTTCGTCTACCGTAAACTCCAGATGGGAACACTTGTAGAAATTACCGTAATGGACGGCGACCCCGAGGCGTTCGACACTGCAACCGGCAAGGCGTACCGCAAGATAAGCGAACTGGAAAAGCTCTTCAGCTCGTATACTCCCTTGAGCGACGTCTCGCAAATCTCGCTCGGCGCGGGCAGAGGACCGATTCCTGCAGACCCCAGAGTAGTTACGGTCGCGCTGAAAGCAAAGCAGGTTTCTGTGTTATCGGGAGGGGCCTTCGACCCGACCATAGGTTCTCTTGCGGGGCTCTGGGGTTTTTCGGGCGAAAAGGGCTACGTGCCTACGGCCGAAGAGCTGGCAGAGGCGCTGCCAAGAGTCGACTTTAACAAGATCGTAATCGACAAAGAGGCCTCGACCATAGAGCTAACCGAGCGCAGAGTTGCCTTTAACTTGGGTGGCATAGCAAAGGGCTACATAATAGGAGAGGCCGTTAAGGTGCTGCAAGCAAGAGGCGTAACGCGCGCGATAATAAAGGCCGGCGGAGATATGTTCGCCTTCAACATAACGGGCAAAGAGACCCGCCCCTTCAAGATAGGCATACGAGACCCGCGTGGCACAGAGACCGAACTGATCGGAGAGGTCTATCTCGGCGGCGGCGCTGTGGCAACTTCGGGCGACTACGAACGCTTCTTTATGCATGGCGGCGTCAGGTACCACCACATACTCGACCCCAAAACCGGCCTGCCCGCCATGAAAACAAGAAGCGCTACTGTAGTGACACAAGACCCGACCCTTGCCGACGCGCTATCGACCTCGGTCTTCGTGCTGGGGCCCGTTAAGGGAATGGAACTGATAGAGAGCATGGACGGAGTCGAAGGCGTGGTGGTCGGCCCGGACGGCAAGATAACGACTTCGAGCGGCTTTGAAGGGAAGATCTTCTAAAGAAAAATACAAAAAAAACCCGCTTAGCGCACATGGCTGCTAAGCGGGTTTTGTATAATACCGTTTTTACTTCTCAACTACAATTCATCAAACTCATCTTCACTATCAGTGGCAACCTCGGAGGCCTCTTTATCCTTCTTTGACAGCTCCTCGCGCACTTTGCGCGCC
>JADFVP010000075.1 GCA_015222595.1 Pseudomonadota bacterium | reverse complement strand
CTACAAGGCCGGGCAACGGAAGCGCCACTACCGGGCCATTACTCAGCCACTACTTTTATGATCAACTCCCTTAACAGACATGACAAGCTCTCGGCCCTGCTGCTCTACCTTGTGCTGATAGCGGTAGCGTATGGCCCCGTGCTCTTTGGCGCCCGCTCGCTAGCCCCGGCTCTTCTACAGCCTCACGGAGTCGTTGCAGGCTGGCCCGTGGGCTACGAGGGGCGCACCCCCGTCAACCTCTTCAACATAGATCTGGCCACGCCCGCCTACTACGAATGGCCCATCAACAAGCTTATAGGGGACAGCTACAAGAACAAAGAGCTGCCGCTCTGGAACCCGTACGCCGCGGCCGGAACCCCGCTTGCGGCGCAGTACTCCACGCGAGCCTTCTTCCCGTACCAGGTTCTGGAGAACATCAGCCCAATAGAGTACTGGGACTTCTTTCTGCTCGGACGCCTGCTCATAGCCGGGTTCTTTACATTTGTATTTCTTCGACGAATCGGGCTCTCTTTCGCTCCGGCCTTTCTCTCCGGCGCGCTCTACATGTTCTCCGGCTCGTTCACCTGGTTCATAAACCTTGAGCAGTTCGCCAACTGCGCGATGATGCTCCCGGTGCTCATGTGGGCGGTTGAACGGCTGGCAACAAAAAAGTCTTCGTGGGAGGTGCCCATCAGCGCCGGAGTGCTCGCGCTAACGGCAATTGCGGGCCAGCCCGAAACGGCGCTCTACATAGTCACCCTTGCGACCCTCTACTTCTTTCTCCGCACGCTTATGTTGAACAGAGAGCTCAGCGTGGGTCGCAACATCCGCCGCTTCGCCCTCGCTGCGCTGCTCTCGGTGGCCCTTGCCGCCCCGCTCCTGCTGCCCTTTGGAGAGTTCATGCAGAACTCGCACAACATCCACCCGCCGGGCGGGGACATGGGGGTTCGCAGCATCGAGAAGATATCGAAGCAGGCCTCTATCCTGACCCCGACTACGCACGAGTACCCGCAGACCCCGTCCTTTATTCCTTCGGCTCCACTGGCTATAGAAACAACGCCGGACGGAGAAGAGTTCCACTTCAGGATCTTTCCGACCAACGGTGCCTGGGACTCTCTCGGCGGCTATACGGGCACCATTATGCTCTACCTCGTCTTCGCAGGGCTCTTCTCTATCCCCTTTGCCAATAAGAACCGGCACAAAGCAACACTGCTCTTCTTTACCGGCTTCGGCGCAGTCGTAGTACTGAAGAATCTCGGCGTAGAACCATTTGTGCTGATCGGGCGCCTGCCGCTCTTCGACCAGGTCTGGAGCCAGAGGTGGGCCGGGCCCACGTGGACCTTCTCGTTCGCAGTAGCCGCAGGCATAGGGTTCGAGACCCTTCGCCACACCTTCGGCTCCAGGGCCGCCGACACTGCCAATACAGAAGAACCCTCTGCCAAAGTACAGGCTGCACCAATTACGTACGACACAGAGACAGAGACGAAGAAAAAAAGCAGACCGGGGCTCTCATCTTTGCTGGTGCCTATAGGCGCGCTTGCTGCAACATTCGCAATACTCATGCACTTCATGCCTATCAGCGTTATCATGCTCTTTGTACGGTTCGTACGCAAAAGCGAGTTCTTCATGACCTTCGGCCCTTCGCTTATACTCGGCACGGCTCTATCGATACTGCTCCTCGTTGCCGCAACGATCATACTCATCTCGTACGCCAGAAAGGGGCGCGGCCTCGAAGCGCTTATTCCGCTCGCGCTAATAGAGCTGTGGTGGGCGATCCCGCGCGGGTACGACACCCAGTGGCTCTACCTGAAGATCGTGCCGTTCATTCTGGGACTCTACATCACCCTGCAGTTCTTTAAGGGACGGCACAAGACTGCGGCCCTGACCGTACTGCTCCTCTTCGGGACCGTAATGATACTCGACTACAACTCGCCCAAGGGGCTGCCCGACAGGTACGATCCCTTTACGCCTGCGCCTTATGTTGAGTACCTTAAAGAGCAGGCCCCGGAAGAACGCGTGATCGCGGGCCACGGAATCCTCTTTCCCAACTTCTCCTCCGCGCTCGCCATAAAAGACATAAGGTACATCAACTCTCTGGCCATAGACACCTTTCAGGACTTCAGAAACTCGCACCTCCATGCGCTCTACCCGACGGTCAACGAGTCTTCTTCGCTGTGGTTTACGGGGCGCCCGGAGCTCTTTGTTAAGCATGGGGAGGGCAACACCCTCTTACTGCGCGGAATTGAGAAGGATATCGTGGCGCAGCTCCGGTACTACTCGCTGATGTCGGTAAAGTACATCATCCTTCCTAACAGCGTTGACATTAACAGCGTTGCCGAGAAATCTAGCCGGATAAGCGAAGCAGTGCCGGTTAAGTTCCCGCGCGTCTATACCGACTCTGAAATCTCTATATACGAAAACCCGACTGCGCTGCCGCGCGCCTACGTAACCGACGACGTAGTACAGGTCGAAGGGTATGAAGAGGCACAGGAAAGAGCAGGCACGGGCCGCTTCGCGCTCGGCACGGCGGCATTGATAGAGACAGAGCCGCCGGTATCGTTTTCACCGGGCTCTCACGGTTCTAAGGGCCCATCCGTGGCTCCAGACACTGCTCTCTTTACCGAGCCTGCCCAAACTACCCGGACTGTAAAGGCTGCACGGATAGTCGCGCAGCGGAACAACTCCGTAAAGGTAGAGGCCGTGGGGCCCGGACTGCTCGTTCTGACCGATACCTATTACCCGGGCTGGAGCGCCACGGTAGACGGGGAAAAGTCAGAAATCTATAGGGTTAACGGCATAGTGCGCGGCGTCTTTATCCCGTCGGGCTCTCATATAATAGACTTCAAGTACCTGCCGCTGAGCTTTGTTTTCGGCGCGATTTTCTTTGGCGTGGGCTTCGTCTCATGTATCTGGTACGGGCTCCGGTGCGAGCGAGGGCAAGGGAAAAAGAGGAAAGATGAGGAGCCGCAAGAGGAGCAGATAGAGGTTTAAGAGAAAATATTTGAACCTTCGGGCCAGATATAGTACTTTATAGGGAGCAATTGAGGCATTAAAAAATAATTTTTCAGGAGGTTTTCAAGATGAGTGATTGTGGAAGCTGCGGCCCCGAAGGTGGAGGGCCGTTTTCAGAAGGAACAGAACTGGTGGAATTCGTCAATGCTGCGCACGGTGGAAGTATCGCCAACTCCCCTATACCCGACGGCGGACTGAACGCCAAGTGTCAGGGCTGCGGAGCGGATTTTCATATGGCGACATTTGTCTCCAAGTGCCCGTCCTGTCAGGGCGTACACGCTGTGTCGCCGCCCCGGAGCGCAGACCCGGCCAACATACAGTTTGCCGGAGCAGAGTACAAACTGCCCCAGGACAGATAACACCAGATAGGTTGTAGCAAAAAAGAGCACAGCAGGCTCTTGAACGAACAGAAGCAATAGGCCTTACCGGTTATACCGGCAAGGCCTATTGCTCTTTTATACTCAAAATTTTCGTACTCTCGGTAACTTTCCGGGGCAAGCTCGACTTCACTTCTCCGGGGCGTCCTCTAACTCTTCGAGCCCTTCACCGAACTCGTCTTCCAGTTCATCATCCAACTCGTCACCCAGCCCGTCATCCAGCTCGCTACCTGCTGCTGAGGCTACAATCTCCTCAAGACCACCGACCTCCTCCTTCTTTCCCGAAGGGCACTGATCGCTAAGCAGCTCCCCAGCAGCGTTCAACTGGGAGTGCGAACCGATCATTACGAGAATGTCGCCCGGCTCTATCATGTGAGAGGCCGGAGGGTTTGTCTCTGCGGTTCCATGCCGGACAACGGCTATCACGCTCGTTCCGGTCTGATGCCTGAGGTCGAGTTCCGCAAGCGTTGTACCTGCCACCGAGCAGCCGGACTCTACGTAGAAGGTCTCCATCAGCGACTCTTCCAAGACGCTCGTAAGGCTTGCCAGCCGTTCCGACTCGACAGAAGCGGAGCGCAGCATCGCGTACCCCTCCTGCCGCACCACCTCTATCTGGGTCTGTATGATATTTTTGGGTATCCTGTAGTTCTTCAAGACACGGGCAAAGATTTCCACGGAGGTCTCGAACTCTTCGGGTATGACCTGGTCGGCGCCGAGCTTATAGAGATCTTCCACCTCATGCAGGTAACGCGTTCTTACTATAATAGAGACCGTCGGGTTGAGCCGTCTCGAAGCCTTTACGACCCGGCGCGTGGTAATGGGGTCGGAGATGGCAACGACCAGCATCTTGGCCTTGGCAATGCGCATCTTGCGCAGAAGCTCAGGGTGGGAGGCGTCTCCGTAGTAGGCGCGGTGTCCGGCGGCCTTGGCCTTGCGTATCTTGGCTATATTTATGTCGAGTATAACGTGCTCTATCGAGGTGGACTTCAGTACCTGCGCCAGATGCCTTCCGTTGACGCCGTAGCCTATTATTACGACATGATTTTTTACCTCGCCCTTGCCACCCTCCTTTTTACCGTCTAGCTCAGCCCCCTTGCCGCCCTTTGCAAGGTGGCGCCCCGCGCTTGCGGCAACCTTGGATGACCACTGAAAGATAAAGGGCGTTAGCGCCATGGTTATTACCGAAGCGGCCAGAAGCGACTGGTAGAGGTCGCGTCCGAGAAGGCCGTACCCCTCGCCCATCTTGATGAGTATGAATGAGAACTCGCCTATCTGGGCCAAAGAGAGCGCAACTACTATCGTATTTCTGAGCCGGTATCTGAGAACCGTGCCGACAAAGAAGATGACTATCGCTTTTAGCGCGATAACCGCCACCACCAGCAAAAAGAGCTTCGGCAGGTGAAGTACTACATACTTAAAATCGAGCAGCATGCCTATGGAGATAAAAAAGAGTGAGGCGAAGGTATCTCTAAAGGGAATAACTTCCGCCACTATCTGTTGCGAGTACTCGGACTCCGAGATAGCAAGGCCGGCGATAAAGGCTCCTAACGCCAACGACAGGCCGAACATGGAGGTCAGCCACGCGGTGCCGAGACAGGCGAGCAGAATGGTCAGAATGAAGATCTCGCGGTTCTGGAGCTTTACCACCATGTTGAAGATTCTGGGGATCACAAAGGCCACCACGGCCACGATAATGGCAAAGGCCAGGAGCGAGAGCAGGAGTCCGGTGATAATCTTGAAGGTAGAGGTGCCGCCATCTGAGCCGATACTCTGGAGCACCATGACCATCAGCACCACGCAGATATCCTGAAAGAGCAGTATGCCGACCGTCATGGAGCCGTGCACGGTATTGACCTGCCCCTTGTCTACAAGGAGTTTTAAGACTATTGCGGTCGAGGAGAGGGTTACTACGAAACCGAGAAGCAGAGAGACCACAAAAGAGAAGTCGAAGAAGAGCCCGGCCACAAGGGTGATTACAAGGGTAAGGAGCACCTGAAGGCCGCCGCCCAACACAGCCTCGCGCCGAATATTGAGCATCTTTGTAACGGAGAACTCAAGGCCTATGGTAAAGAGCAGCAGCACTATGCCTATCTGGCTGAGAGTCTCGACCTCATGCGCCTCGTTGACGAGCCCAAGACCGTACGGGCCTATCAAGACGCCAGCTACCAGAAAACCGATAACCGTAGGGAGCCCGGCGCGCGTAAGAAGAATGATGATCGGGATAGACACGACCATCAGCACGACTATATCTCTAAGAAGAGGGATATTCTCCAAAAACCGGTCTCCGTACCAAAAGGCAATTAAGTGCGTAAAAACAGATAAGTATTATATATCGGCTGCGAACGCATTGACTGTAAGGCAACCGCGAGTGGCTGCCCGGTAATCTCGAAAACGACCAAGAACCTGAAGATAAAAAAAGACCGTAACGGAAAAACCCACCCCCGTTGCGGTCTTTTTGTTTCACTCTATTGAAACGCAAAACTACTCTTTAGAGTCCGCTCCGGCTCCGTTCTCTTCAGAGGCTTCGTCGCCGTCTCCGTCTCCGGAGTCGTCGGGCTCAGCTCCGCCTGCCGCTCCGAGTGAGTCGTCTTCTTCGGAGACTTCGTCTTCTGAAACAGCCGACTCGGTTACGCCTGCTTCGTCTCCGTCTTCGTCCCCTTCTTCTTCGTCGTACGCCTCTTTCGAGACAGCCGCAGGCCATGCGCCCTCTACGGCCCCGCCATCGTCATCTGTCTTGTCCTTTTCGCGGGTCTGCTCTATTTCACCTTCTATATCGGCGCTCTGCGCCTCTATTCTCTTAATGTCGTCTATAAGGTCTCGCACTTCGGGGCGCGAGAGCGGGTTCCCGTCCTTCGAGTCGGCCATGTCGTAGACTATGCCGCCTATCTCGGCAAAGAGCGTCTCTGCCTGCTTATGGAGCGTATGGAGCCTGTAACGGCTCTTGCCGATCTTGGCGCTGTCGCGAACCGCCGTCCAACCTTCGTCAACCGCCTTTTTAAGCCCTGAATTCACATTGTCCCAAAAAGCCACTACAGACTCCTTTCTAAAGTAAACGTAACCGGTTAAACAAATCTCCGTCTTATTTGATGATAGCGACAGGTACCGTATGTGTCAAGTGAAACCCGCGACAATTATAGGCACAAGACGCTAATAGCAGTCGGCCACTTTAGAGTTGTCGAACAGGCGGGTTTATTGTATATTTTAGTTAAGATTTCAGCGCACCGGCTATTTCGCCGTCCCGTAAAACAGGTCAAATCCGCTCAAGACGAGATCAACGAAAAGGAGCCGTAACAATGTCGCTACTAATCGACGAACTGAAGAAGGAGCATGGCTCTATTCTCGACGTTCTCGACGAGATCAAGGAGGTCGATATGGCCTCTCCCGAGGTCTGGGAGAAGTTCAAGTCGATACAGCTCGGCCTAATAGAGCACCTCCAGAAAGAGGACGAGTTCATCTACCCTGTCTTAAGAGAGGCGGCCTCAGACAGAGTTGAACTCAGACGCTTACTCGACTCTGTCGACGAAGATATGGCGGCAATAACCACAAAGGTGCAAGACTTCTTTGAAAAATATCCTACAGAAGCCACAGGCCCTCAATTCAAAGAGGAGGTCGACGAACTTATAGCCACCCTCAGGAACAGGATACTGAACGTAGAAAACCTCTTATTCATCGAGTACGAACTGCTGCACGAGTAAGGGCCCGCTTAACACGCCCGGCCTGTGGTTTTCCCCCTGCCTACCGCCTAAGTCCGAATTCTTTTGCAAACTACGGCGCCATAAAGTATAATCTATAGCTATTATGACTACTACAACTACAGAGACAACTACAAAGGTAATAGACGGCAAAGCAGCAGCCAAGGCCTTAAGGGCCGAACTCGCCACAGAGGTCGCAGAGCTAAAAGAGCTAGGCGTTACTCCGGGGCTTGCGGTGGTGCTCGTCGGCGAAGACCCGGCCTCAAAGGTCTACGTGCGGAACAAGGCGCGTGCCTCGGAAGAGGTCGGCATCCGCTCCGTGCAGCACATTCTGCCCGAGACCACCACAGAGGCCGAGCTTCTTAGCCTCATAGGCGAGCTTAACGCAGACTCCGGCATCCACGGCATACTAGTACAGCTTCCGTTGCCAATACATATCAACGAGGCGACGGTAATAGAGACGATCTCGGCCGAGAAGGACGCCGACGGCTTTCATCCCTACAACATGGGCCGCCTCTTGACCGGCTCTCCTACGCTCGAACCGTGCACGCCGTTAGGCGTAATGCACCTGCTGCGTAGCACGGGAGTAGAAACCGCCGGCAAGGACGCAATAGTCATCGGCAGAAGCAACATAGTCGGCAAGCCTGTTGCCGTGATGCTGCTTAAAGAGAACGCCACTGTAACGCTGTGTCACTCAAAGACCGCAAACCTTCCTGAAAAGATCGCCGAGGCCGACATAGTCGTAGCGGCAATAGGACGAGCGGAGATGATATTGGGCGAGTGGATCAAAGAGGGCGCAACGGTAATAGACGTCGGCATGAACCGTAAAGCCGACGGCAAACTCTGCGGCGACGTAGAGTACGCAGAAGCCTTTAAGCGTGCCGCGCACATTACTCCGGTGCCCGGAGGCGTAGGCCCCATGACCATAGCCATGCTCTTAAAGAACACCGTTAGCGCCGCGCGCAGAATCCACAAGGTTTAACCGGGCACGGTTTTACGGCACAGTTTCACAACGAGGAACTACGATGATAATAACCAAGAAAAAAGAGCCTGCCGATATAGTAGAGTCGCTTAAAGGCTATAAGTCCGTCTACCTCTTTGGGTGCAACACCTGTGCCGAGCAGTGCAAGACCGGCGGCATAGAAGAGATAAACGAGATGACCGCCACCCTTACCGAAAACGGACACGAGGTTACCGGCTACTCGCTCGTTGACGAGACCTGCTACGAGCAGCTCGCCCGGCGTGAGGTACGCAAAGTTCCGGCGATAAAAGAGTCCGACGCGGTCTTAGTGCTCGCCTGCGGGGCAGGAGTAAAGACCGTAGCCGACTCGGTAGAAGAGTCCACGCCGGTGCTTCCTGCGCTCGATTCGCTCTACCTCGCCTCTGTTGAAAGGGTCGGGCGCTTCTTCGAAGGCTGTTCGCTCTGCGGAGAGTGCGTACTAACCGAAACTGCCGGAATCTGCCCGCACACCGAGTGCCCGAAGGATATGCTCAACGGCCCCTGCGGAGGAGTCAGCGACGGCAAGTGCGAAGTTCTTGTGGAGAACGAGTGCGCGTGGACCCGAATACATTCGAGGCTCAAGGCGCAGGGACGACTCTCGCAGATGACCAAGTTCCGCCCGCTAAAAGACAACTCTATAAAACTGAACCCCAGACAGACCCTCTTAAGAGGCCCGGGCAGCGTTGCCCAGAAGAGCCGCTGACCAACCCGGCCCTTCTGCACCCTATCGATCACTTCACCTGAGACCGCAAAACCGCGCCTAGAGCAATACCTGCCCGCCCTATAAGCACAAAACTCGCAAGAGTACCTTTAAAGCTCCATAAGCAGACAAGCAACGGATATGTCTGAAAACCTCCGGAGAAGCGAATGAGCACAGCCTTCATCTATTCGGACTTACTCGGCTCATGCTCTTACGGCAAGGGCCATCCAATGAAGCCGCTCAGGCTCGCGCTCACCTATGAACTTATCGAGGCCGTGGGCCTCGCGGGGCTTCCCGGCTCGGCAATACTTCCTGCGCGCGCAGCCACAGAAAAAGAGCTTTCCCTCATCCACACCGCAGAGTACATAAACCTTTTAAGAGAAGCCGGAACAGGCATAATACCGATAGACGGCCCGGCGCACGGCCTCGGCGCCGGCGACAACCCGGTCTTCGATGGGCTCTACGACTGGTCGCGTCTGAGCGCTGGCGCTTCGGTTCAGGCAGCAGAGCTGGTGGCAGAGGGCGCGGTCGAGAGAGCCTTCAACATCTCAGGCGGACTCCACCACGCTATGCCTGCGCGCGCTTCTGGCTTCTGTTACATAAACGACGCCGCAATAGCCATTAAGAGGCTCGTGGATCTCGGCGCCCGTGTCGCCTACGTAGACATAGACGCGCACCACGGCGACGGTGTCGAGTACGCGTTCTACGAGACCGACAAAGTGCTGACCATCTCTTTGCACGAAAGTGGACAGTGGCTCTTTCCGGGCACGGGAGCCGTTACCGACAGGGGCATGAACCGATACAAGGGCTACGCCGTAAACATGCCGCTGCCTCCCGAAACCGGAGACAAAGAGTTCGTCGATGCCTTTATGGAGATAGTGCCCGCAGCGCTAAAGGCCTTCTCGCCCGACATACTCGTCACGCAGCTCGGCGTAGACACCTTCTATACAGATCCCATTACGCATCTCGGCCTTACGACAAACGGTTTCGAGTCCATGGTCAGGCACTTCTCAGACACGGGTCTGCCATGGGTGGCGCTCGGAGGCGGGGGCTACAATATGAGCAACGTGGCGCGCGCCTGGACTCTGGCGTGGGCCATTATGAACGGAACGGACGTGCCGGAGCATATTCCGAAGAGGTACCTTGAGGCGAACTCCGAGTTCTTCGACACCGACTCTATGCGAGACACCGCTACCACCCGTGGCCTTGCAGGCAAAGAGATGCACGAGATAACCCACGACATAGAGTTCCTGAAACGCGAAGTGCTGCCGCTTATAAAGTGCCGCCAATAGCCCCTGCAACTCTGGGATGACGGTTAAGGGCAACGGTTGACGTACCGGAACAAAACTGGTAGCGTTGGATAATCGAACAAATACCGGGCAACAACAAAACCGGCAAAAATATAAGAGAGGTACAGTTACCATGCAGATAGGCGTTCCGAAAGAGATAAAAGATAACGAATTTCGCGTAGCCATGATACCGGCAGTTGTCGGCGCGCTTAAAGGGTCGGGACACCATGTGATGATAGAGACCGGAGCAGGACTGGGCAGCGGATTTAGTGATGAAGAGTACCTGCAAGCCGGGGCCGAGATAGTAGAGGACTGCAAGCTTCTCTGGGACCGTGCCGAGATGGTCGTAAAGGTAAAGGAGCCAATAAAAGAGGAGTACGGCTTCTTAAAAGACGGCATACTGCTCTTCACCTTTCTCCATCTGGCCGGAAACCGCAGGCTCTTAGACGAACTGCTCCGTTCTGGCGGCACCGCAGTGGCGTACGAGACGATAGAGACCGACGACGGCCAGTTGCCGATACTGACCCCCATGAGCGAAATTGCTGGCAGGCTCTCGGTGCAGGTCGGGGCGCACCACATGATGAAGCAGAACGGTGGCGCAGGGGTGCTCCTTGGAGGCGTGCCGGGAGTAGAACCGGGCCGCGTTACGATAATAGGCGGCGGCGTAGTCGGCCTGAATGCCGCAAAGATGGCGGTAGGGCTTGGCGCAGACGTAACGATAATCAACCGTGGGCACGAACGGCTCCGGTACTTGGACGACGTATTTCAAGGACGCGTCCACACGCTCCACTCCAACTCCTTAAATATTGCCAAAGCCACGTCAGAGTGCGACCTCCTCATCGGCGCTGTGCATCTGGCGGGGGCCAAGACGCAGAAGCTAGTTACCAGAGAGATGGTAGCCAACATGAAAAAAGGCTCGGTAATAGTAGACGTCTCTATCGACCAGGGCGGCTGCGTCGAGACTATCATCCAGACGAGCCACTCAAAACCGACCTACGACATAGACGGCGTTATCCACTACGGAGTAGCCAACATGCCGGGCTCGGTGCCGCACACCTCGACCATAGCGCTCGCCAACGCCACCTTTCCGTACATAATGGAGATAGCCGAACAGGGCTTCAACAATGCCGTAAAGTCGATCTCGTCGCTCAAGCGCGGCGTAAATATCCGCATGGGACAGGTCACCCACCCTATGGTCGCCGCGAGCGCCGGTAAAGAGTGCGCGCCGCTTCGGTTCTAGGGCTTAAGGCCGAACAAGAACCAATATCTGCCAAATACTTTTTACACTTCAGCATTTCTACTGTAAAGAGCCACCAAAACAGCCCGCGCCACCCCTTTAAATGCTATAACCCGCGCAGTATTGGCAAAACAGGCCCAACCCGCCTCTTTTGCGCACCTTTCTAAGAGCTTTTGCCTTGACTCAACAGTGCAAATACGTTACTTTTTACAATTGCGTTCGAGGAGTCTTAACCTCTGAATTTACCGGTATTTTTTGCCTCTTTGGCGCTCATCGAAAAAGAGCTGCCGGAGGGCTAAAGAGCCACGGCGTATTACAGCACCGACAAGGAGTCTTACCAGTGGACGAAAGAAGCGCGGAGTTCAATACTCGGCTAGAAAAACTACAGGCCATCAAAGAGGCCGGAATAGAGGCCTACCCCAACGACTTCAAACCGTCGACAACGACCGCTTTTATCATCGAGAACTTCGACGCCCTCGACGCCGAGACCCTTAAAGCTAAGAACGACAACGTTGCAATAGCCGGACGTATTATGGCCAAGCGAGATTTCGGCAAGGCCTCCTTTATCCACGTTCAAGACAGAAGCGGTAAGTTGCAGGCCTACGTCAAGAAAGATGTCGTCGGAGAAGAGAGCTTTGCTCTGTTCAAGAAGGCCGACGTCGGCGACATAGTCGGCATCTCCGGCACGCTCTTTAGAACCCGCACAGACGAACTGACCATAGAGGCCGCACTGTTTACGCCTCTGGCTAAGGGCCTTAGCCCGCTGCCCGAAAAGTGGCACGGCCTGACCGACGTAGAGGCGCGCTACCGCCAACGCTACGTAGACCTTATGGTCAACCCGGACGTAAAAGAGGTCTTTGCCAAGAGGAGCGAGATAGTAAAGTTCATCCGCGACTTCCTTACCGAAAGGGAGTACATAGAGGTCGAGACCCCGATGCTCCAGCAGATTCCCGGAGGCGCGGCCGCAAAGCCGTTCAAGACCTACCACAACGCGCTCGGCATGGAACTCTACATGCGCATAGCCCCGGAACTGTACCTGAAGAGACTAATAGTAGCCGGGCTCGAAAGGGTTTTTGAGATAAACAGGAACTTCCGCAACGAGGGCATCAGCACGCAGCACAACCCTGAGTTCACGATGCTCGAATTCTATCAGGCGTACGCCACGTTCGAAGACCTTATGGATCTGACCGAAGAGATGGTCAGCTCTATGGTGCTCAAGATTTGCGGGGCTACGACCATAACGTACCAGGGAACGGAGCTGAACTTTGCCCCGCCCTGGACGCGCATTTCCGTTAAAGACGCAATACTGGCCCACTCGGACGCTACCGCCGAGATCTTCAGCGATAAGGCCGCAGCGCTTAAGTTTGCAGAGAGCATAGGGCTCGAACTGCCGGAGAAGTTCAGCCACGACAAGGTGGTCATAGAAATATTCGAGTCGGTCGCAGAACCTAAGTTCATTCAGCCGACCTTCGTAACCCACTACCCCACCGACGTCTCTCCGCTTGCAAGAAAGAACGACGACGACCCGAGCGTTACCGACCGTTTCGAGCTGATGGTGGCGGGGCGCGAAATAGCCAACGCCTTTAGCGAGCTGAACGACCCGATCGATCAGAGAGAGCGGTTTGCCGCACAGATAGCCGAGCGCGAGGCCGGAGACGACGAGGCGCACCACATGGACGAAGATTACCTGAGGGCGCTTGAGTACGGAATGCCCCCTACGGCTGGCGAGGGTATCGGAGTAGACCGGCTCGTGATGCTCTTGACCGACTCGGCCTCTATCCGCGACGTCATACTCTTTCCGCAGTTGCGTTCGAGTTAACTTACCAACCGCGTTAGAACAACAGCAGTACGAAACCAATAAGCCAGAGGCCTTAAGAGCAGTCGCTTATGTCTTACCAGCTATTCATAGGGCTCCGCTACCTGAAAGCAAAGAGGAAGCAGAGTTTCATCTCCGTAATAACCTTTATCTCCATCATCGGCATAATGGTAGGCGTTACTGCGCTCATTGTGGTGCTCTCGGTGATGAACGGTTTTGAGGAGACCCTAAAAGAGAAGATACTGGGGCTGAACGCCCACGTGGTGGTCGTAGGGTTCGGGTCCGGCCTCGGCGACTACGACACGCTTGCCGAGACGGTGCGCACCGTAGACGGAGTAAAGGGCGCAAGCCCCTTTACGTACTCTCAGGCAATGCTCTCGGGCAGCGGCGGCTCAACAGGCGCGGTCGTCCGGGGGGTCGATCCCTCTACAATTGCCGACGTGACAACGCTGCCGGAACGGATAACCGAGGGCACACTTTCAGGCATAGAGGTCCCCTTCGGCTCTGCTGCTAACAAGACGGATAGTAAGAGAGAGAACGCCGGGGCCAAGAAAGAGCTGCCGGGCATAGTAATAGGCACGGAACTCTCCAAGAGCACGGGAGCCATGGTAGGCGACCGTCTGAACGTCATCTCGCCGATGGGCACTATGACGCCTGCGGGGCCGGTGCCGAGAATGACCGCCTTTACCGTCTCGGGTATCTTCGAGTTCGGCATGTACGAGTACGACTCGTCCGTGGCCTTTATCTCCATAGAGAATGCGCAGAAGTTCTTCCGGCTCGGAGACACGGTAACGGGCATAGAGGTGAAGATAGAGGATATCTACAAGGCCGAGACTGTCGCCGACGATATTTTAGTTGCCCTCAAAGGCAACTACTGGACGCGAACATGGATGGAGATGAACAGGAACCTCTTCTCTGCGCTGAAGCTGGAGAAGGTGGCCATGTTCATAATACTCACGCTCATAATACTCGTTGCCGCGCTCAACATCATCAGTACGCTCATTATGGTCGTAATGGAGAAGAACCGCGACATCGCCATACTGAAGAGCCTTGGGGCGACGTCGGGCGGCATAATGCGAATCTTTATGATTGAGGGCCTCGTGATCGGCTTTACCGGCACGCTGCTCGGCGCTGTGGCCGGCGTGGGTATAGCAATGAACCTTGAGGGTATAGTTGCAATAGTGGAGCGCACCTTCAACTTCAAGGTTCTGCCTCCCTCGGTCTACTATATAGACAAACTGCCCTCTGAGGTCGAACCGCTCACAGTGGCTATAATTGTCGCCCTGTCGGTGACCATAAGTTTTCTGGCAACCCTCTACCCATCGTATCAGGCTTCGAAGCTAAACCCTGTTGAAGGGCTGAGGTACGAGTAGCCTATGGAGATAATAGGCCTGAAGGACGTTTATAAGAGTTACACGCGGGGGGCCTCGACCGTAGAGGTGCTGCGCGGCATCGACCTCTCCATAAGTTCCGCCGAGACGATCGCGATAGTCGGAGCCTCGGGGGTCGGGAAATCGACGCTCTTAAATATTATGGGCGCGCTCGACCACACGACACGAGGAGAAGTGCGCTATAACGGAGCGCTCTCGACCACGCTCGACGAGCCTAGCATGGCTCTCTTTAGAAACCGCTCGGTAGGCTTCGTCTTCCAGTCGCACCACCTGCTGCCCGAATTCAGCGCGCTCGAAAACGTAATGCTGCCCGCGCTCATCGGCGGGGCTTCGAGAGACACGGCCATAAGCAAGGCAACGGAACTGCTCGGCAGAGTCGGGCTGGAAAACAGGCTCTCGCACAAACCGGGCGAACTCTCGGGCGGAGAGCAGCAACGCACGGCAATAGTCCGCGCGCTTATACAAGACCCTGACGTGGTGCTCGCTGACGAGCCGACCGGAAACCTCGATACGATTACGGCCACCGAGGTCTTCGACCTGCTTCTCAACATGAACAAAGAGCGCGAAACCGCACTTGTAGTGGTTACGCACAACGAAACGCTTGCAGGAAAACTCTCACGCACCATACGGATGGTGGACGGCACGATAGTTGAAGAGCAACTCTCCGGCACACTCTTAACAACAGTATAACCAGAAGATACCAGTGACTAAAAAACCAAACATGATACGGGTCTCGGTCTTTACCCCAACACTTGCTTTATTGACGCTTCTGTCTCTACTCTTTACTCTCGGCCATGTCGGCCCCGCGTATGGTGCTGACCTGAAGGTAATAGTTATGCCTTTCGAGATGCATTCGGCTACCGACATACACGCAGAGCGAAGGAACGTAATGAATGCCGTGGCGCGCTCGCTAGACGGTGCCGGAGCCGGAATAACCGGCATAGACGCGCTCAAGGAGCTTGTAGTCGGTAAGAAGGTCAAACAGTTCGACGAAGCGACAGCCCTCAGAATAGCCACACAGGCCGGAGCCGACTTTGCGGTGCTCGGCTCCATAACGCGCCTTGGCGCCACAACCAGCGTAGACCTCAGGGTGCTCGACATAGTCGCCAAAGAGACGCTCTCTCTTTACTACCATAGCTCGCCCTCTCATGCGGAGCTTTTACGCAAGATCGAGGCCGGCGGTGCCGGGATCTTCAACAAGATGACCAATACAGTGAGAGCGCGCAAAGCTGTTCGCTCCGGCACTATCGATAAAATTACCATCTCGGGCAACACCCGCATAGATGCTGCGGCAATAGAGCGAAAGATTTCGAGCCGCGAAGGCGCGCCGTACTCTCCTGACGACATAAAAGAGGATATCCGCTCTATCTACTCCACCGGCTACTTCGACGACGTAAGCGCCGACCTCTCGGACACGGCCTCCGGCAAGGTGCTGACATTTACGGTAACCGAACTCCCCTTTATCAGAAAGATAGAACTTAGGGGGAACAAGGAACTTGGAGAAGACTCCTTGATGACGCTCCTTACCATCAAGTCAAACACCGCGCTCGACCGTGTGCTTCTCGGAGAGAACCGGGGGATACTTCAGGCGTACTACGCAGAGGAGGGCTTCTACCTGGCCGACGTAACCACGGAGGTCGTGTCGAACGGAGTAGAGGCGACCGTCATCTTCAATATAAAAGAGGGCTCCGAGGTCCGGGTCAGGCGCATCACGCTTATCGGCAATAATAAGATCAGCGACAAGAGACTGAAGAAGGTGATGTCCACAAAGGAGGCGTGGCTTCTGAGCAAGATTACAGAGTCAGACCGCTTCGACGAGTTCCTCTTTCACAACGACCTAGGCCAGATAATCGGCGAGTACTTCAACAACGGCTACATAAAGGCCGACATAATCGACCGCCGGGTGCTGCTGAGCGAAGACAAGAAGTGGTTCTACATAACGATAGCGATAGACGAAGGCGCTCAGTACAGCATAGGAGAGGTTGACATATCCGGAGACCTGATTGCTAAAAAGAACGAGCTTATGGAGCAGCTGAAGATCGAGAGTGGCGAAGTCTTCAACAGACAAAAACTTTCTATGGACATAGATACGCTAAGCGACTTTTACGGAGACAAGGGCTATGCGTATGCCGAGGTGCTGCCGCGCACAACGCTGGACGAAGCGAAGCGGACGATAAGTCTGGACTTTGAACTGGTAAAGCACGAACTGGTCTATGTAGAGCGTATCGACATAACCGGAAACACCAGGACCCGCGACAAGGTTATACGGCGCGAGCTTGAGATCGACGAAGGCAGCCTCTACTCGACCTCTGCGGTCAAGCGGAGCAGGAACAACCTGCGCCGCCTCGGTTACTTCGACTTCGTAAATATCGGCAGAAGCCAGGGCTCAGGGGAAGACAAGATAAAGCTCGACATAGAGATGGAGGAGCGTCCCACCGGCTCCATCTCTGTCGGCATGGGCTACTCTTCGGTAGACAAGCTCATTGCGACCGCCTCTATATCTCAGGCCAACTTCATGGGCACGGGAATAAAGCTGAATATGTCCGGCACGGCAAGCGCCTCTTCGTCGCGTTACGTCCTGAGCCTGACCGAACCGTGGCTCTTCGACAAGCCGATCTCCGCCGGCATAGACCTCTACAACACAGAGAAGGAGTACCCGGACTTCACGATAGGAAAGAAGGGTTTCGGGCTGCGCGTAGGCTTCCCGCTCTACAAGAGGTATACCAGGGGCTTCATCAACTACAAGTTCGAAAATGTCGACGTCTCCGACATAGACGATATGGCATCGAGCTACATTAAGGATCAGGAGGGGATAAATACCGAGTCGAGCATCAAGGTCGCTTTGCGCCACGATACGCGCGACGACGCCTTCTTCGCGTCCGAAGGTGTAGTCGCCAACCTTTCAACGGAGCTTGCAGGCGGCCCGCTCGGAGGAACCACCTACTTCGTAAAGTACGAGGGAGATGTCGTAAAGTTCTTCTCTCTGCCGCTCAACACCACCTTCTCTCTTCGCGGCTCGCTCGGCTATGTTCAGGGCCACTCCGGAAACGAGATGCCGGTCTACGTCCGGTACTTTCTCGGAGGCATGAACTCGATAAGAGGTTTTGAGACGCGCACCATAAGCCCCAAGGACGAAATCACGGCCGACCTGATAGGCGGAACCACAAAGATGGTCGGCAATGCAGAGTTCGTCTTTCCGCTTATAGAGGCGCAGAAGATCAAGGGCGTGCTCTTCTTCGACGCGGGAAATGCGTACGACGGGCAGATAGATTTCAGGGATATCAGGATGGGAGCCGGAGGCGGCATCAGATGGTTCTCGCCGATGGGGCCCCTCAGGCTCGAACTCGGAATAAACCTCGACCGCAGAACGGGTGAGGCGTCACAACAGTGGGACTTTACCATAGGAACCCTCTTCTAGAAGACAGAGCAGGTTTTTAACGGAACTCTTTACATTATTTTACTACCAAAGCCAAGGAGACACGATATGATTAAAAGAGTAATGCAGGTATCGCTAGCTATACTTATAACCTTCGCACTCGTACTTCCGGCTGTGGCCGGTACGCAAAAGATAGGCTATGCCAATCTGCAAAAGGCGCTCAACGAATGCGAGGCCGGCAGAGCGGCAAAAGAGAGCCTGCAAAAGAAGGCCGAAGGCCTCGAGGCCGACCTCAACGCCAAGCAGGAAGAGTTGAAGAAGATGAAGGCGGAGATAGACTCCAAGCGCTCTATCTGGAACAAAGAGACGGTAAACGCCAAGGAAGAACTATTCGTAAACAAGAGCAGGGCCTTCGAGGCTCAGTTCAGGGCGTACAACGAAGAGATAAACAGCACGAAGCAGGCGGAGGAAGCGGCTATAATAGATGAGTTCGCGGGTATCGTAGAAGAGCTTGCAAAGAAACGGGGCTACACCTACGTTCTTGAACGCTCATTGGGCGGGCTACTCTACGCCTCTCCCGACGACGACCTTACGACTGAGGTCATAAAGATACACAACAACAGATTCTCAAAGAGGGGCCGTTAAGTTGGAGCCCAAATCGCTTAGCATAAATACGCTCTCCGAGATCGTGGGCGGAAGAGTCGGCACGGAGTACGACGTCGAACATGACGACCGTAACTACGACGACGACGCAGCCGTTACGGGAGCCGCACCGGTTGTCTCAGCTACGGCTGGCGACGCCACCTTCATAGCCGATGCACGCTCCATGAAGTCGCTTGCAACAACGCGCGCCACGGTCGTGATCTTAAGAGAACGGGATATTACAAAAGAGACCGCAACTGGCGAAGCCGCGCTCATCTTTGTAGAGAATCCGCACCTGGCCATGGCAAAGGCTATGGAGGTACTGAGACCGACGGCGCACCCCGCACCCGGCATAGCCCCCGGCGCCACGATTCACGACTCTACAACGATAGGCGCAGACGTGTCTATAGGAGCCAATGCCGTAATAGAAGAGGGCGCGCGAATCGGGGACCGGACAGTGATCTACCCCGGCGTCTACATCGGACACGACGTCGAGATCGGCCCAGAGTGCGTGCTCTACCCGAACATCAGCATAATGGACAGGTCTGTTCTTGGTGCGCGTGTAATAATTCACGCGGGCACGGTGGTCGGGTCCGACGGCTTCGGTTATGCGAAGGACGGAGTGAAGTACCACAAGATACCGCAAACAGGGATAGTGCGCATAGCCGACGACGTGGAGATAGGCGCCTCTGTAACCATAGACCGCGCCATGCTCGGCGAAACCACCATTGGGCGCGGCACCAAAATAGACAACCTCGTACAGATAGCCCACAACGTTCAGATCGGTGAAGATACCATAATAGTGGCACAGGTCGGCATTGCCGGCTCTTCTACCGTCGGGGCCAGAGTTCAGCTCGGCGGACAGGTCGGCGTAGTCGGTCATGTGAGCATCAGTGACGATATACTGATAGGGGCCAGGGGTGTCGTCACCAACAACCTTACGAAACCCGGTGCCTACTCCGGCTTTCCGGCCATAAACCACGGAGACTGGCTCCGCGCGACTACCATATCGCAGAAACTGCCTGAGCTGAGAAAACGGGTCCGGGAACTCGAACAAAAGATTAACGAACTCGAAGAGGATTAAGAGTATCCTCTTCTACCTAACTTTTGCATAACCGACGAGTAGACTGCACGCCGAAAAACGAAAGGATACGCCATGATAGACATCAACGAGATACAGAAGATACTGCCGCACAGATATCCGTTCCTGTTGATCGACAAGATAATCGACCTGGAGGTAGGCAAGGTCGCACATGGAATAAAGAACGTGACCATCAACGAGCCGTTCTTCGGCGGCCACTTTCCCGACCATCCGATAATGCCGGGTGTTCTTATAGTTGAGGCGATGGCACAGGTAGGCGGCATACTCGCCTTTAAGAGTTCCGGCGTCGAGGGCAAGGTTCTTTACTTCATGGGCATCGACAAGGCCCGTTTTCGCCGCCCCGTGCTTCCGGGCGACACGCTTGAAATTACCGTAGAGGTAAAGAAGACGCGCGGAAAGATCTGGGTACTGAAAGGTACCGCGACAGTAGACGGCAAAGTCGCTGCCGAGGCCGAACTCATGGCTACCGTTGCAGACAAGTAATTCAGGGTCTCCGCGCATATTCCCGGAGACAGACCGGCAGGCAGAGGCGGGCATAACTATTTTGAACGTGAAAGGCGGTCCTTGAACGATGGCTACAGGCAGAGACAATAACAGCGGGGTACAGATACACCCTACCGCAGTGGTTCACCCCACGGCGGAACTCGACCACAACGTGGAGGTCGGCCCGTATACCGTTATCGGCGAGAGCGTTAACATCGGGGCCGGCACAAAGATAGGCTCCCACGCCGTCATAGACAAGTGGACCACCATAGG
>JADFVP010000006.1 GCA_015222595.1 Pseudomonadota bacterium | reverse complement strand
TTTTAAGAGCGGTCTGGTCAGGGGTGCTCTCGGCCTCTATGGCCGAGATGCGAGCGCGCAGCGCCCGGACCTCTTCTAGAAGCTCTTCTTTGCTCTTGTTGGTGTCAGTCATGCTCTTTTGCCGGTCTTTGAGTTGAGGGCGTCATGGCTATACATAGGTCGCTAAACGGCATGTCAATTTAGTTGAATACTTAATTATAGCAGATATTAAGGCGTAGTGTATATGTGCGGAGGGGGTTTTTGGCTAAAAACGGTGCGGGGGTGGCAGGAGAACGCTACCGGATTTTGGAGAGCTTCTTGTATGAGCGGACGGATTTTCTTCTAAATGCGGTCTTGAGCGCGCTGTTACCGTTGAGCATGGTCGAGACCTTGACAAAGCGGTAGCCCCGTCCCCTCAGTTCATCGAGCATCTCGCCGAGTACGGAACTTGCCCTATCGGACTTTCTCTGGGTTCCGAGATGCATCAGGATTATGCCTCCTCCGGCCCCGCCGCTCTCTTTGCCGAAGCCGGTTACGCGCTCTAGTATCTCGTTGGCGCTGAGGTAGAAACGCGAAGAGGGCTCCGAGACCCAGTCGAGCGTGTCGAGGCTCTCTTTCGTGCTGTTCTCATAGGTCCAGCCGATGTGGAGGTAACCGAACTCAAAGGCCCATGCTCTAAGCTCTCTGTTGACCTCGCCGTAAGGGGCTCTCCAGAGAGGGGCCATGCTGGTGCCGGTGATAGATGTGAAGAGCTTTTCGGCTCCTCGCAGCTCCTCTAAGAGCTTCGTCCTGTTCATGCTCTTTAGAGTCTTGTGGGTATAGGTAGAGGCGTAGTCCGTAAGATGCGGATGGGTGGCGGTGTGGTTGCCGACCTCGTGGCCGTCCTCTACTATGCGTACCGTTACGTCGGGGTGGAGGTTCATGAAGGTGCCGGAGAGGAAGATAGTGGTCTTTATGCCGCGCTTTCTCAGTTCATCGAGTACTACCCCAGCCTCGGAGGCCGAGTAGCCGCCGTCGAAGGTTATAGAGAGCAAGTACTTGTTCTTTGCGCCACGGGTCACGTCCGGTGGCGAGGCGAGGGACACAGGGGCGTGGCTCCATGCTGAGTCGCCTCTCTGGTGTTTTGCGCTTTTGACGCTCTCTTCCCGATGCAGCTCATGGGTCAGGGGCAGGGGGCCGTTCTCAAGGTCTTTATTCAGTTCGCCGAGCCGTATCTTCTCTGCGCCAAGTACGTTTGGCACGGTAGACGCCGGCTTTGTATGCTCTGCCACTGTTGTTGGGGCCGGTTCTTGGACAATGGCAGAGGGGGTGGCGGCGATATAGGGCGTGGCTGCCGGTGGTGTGCTGCTCGGATTTATGTAGCTCTTTGTAGCCACCTGAGGAGCCGTAGAATCGCTATGGATGATCCCGGCGTTCAGGGGCCCGTGTATAAAGGGTATATAGAGGAAGAAGAGCAGGAGTACCGAGGTGGCCAGCACGGTAGAGAGGTTTCTCTTCAGGCGGGCTGCCTGAGAGGTCGCTCTTTGAACAGAGGCTTTAAAGAGCC
Source organism: Pseudomonadota bacterium (assembly GCA_015222595.1). Lineage (GTDB taxonomy): Bacteria > Desulfobacterota > GWC2-55-46 > GWC2-55-46 > JADFVP01 > JADFVP01. The sequence goes on along the minus strand of JADFVP010000006.1, from coordinate 21,077 downwards.
CGGTCAAGCTGCTTTTAAGGCTTGTCGATCTTTTAAGGGGCATCTGGGTACCGATTCTGTGATGGATTATTATTTCAGAGTACCTTATCACCAATGCTCTTTTAGGTCAATACGCTTTGAGGCTGCCCGGGGCTGGAGAAAGGGGTTGAAATCGGGTGCTCCCTGTAATAGTATGTTTTTATACGACTTTAAACGAATTTTGGAGGAAAAAATGGCAGCCAGTAAGAAACCGAGTGCTTTTAAGAAGATTCTTCTACCGATCGATTTTAGCTCAACCAGTGAAGATGCGGCCGCCTATGCCGTTATGATGGCCAAAACGCATAAGGCCAAGCTTCATATACTGCATGTAGTAGACGTTAGCGAAGATGCCGCAGGTCTCTACGTTCCTCATCTTTCGTACGAAAAGTTCGACAAGGAGATGGTTACAGGGGCCTCCGATATGCTCGCAAAGTTCTGCTCCAAGGCGTGCAAGGGCTTCAAAAACTTCGAAACCGAAGTCTTAACCGGCAACCCTTACAAGTCTATACTCAAGGCCACCAAGAACAACGGAGCCGACCTTGTGGTTATGGGTGCGTTCGGCAGGGGAAGGCTCGACAAGCTGCTCTTCGGCTCTACCACGGAGCGGGTTATGAGGAAGTCGAAGTGCCCGGTCCTTATAGTCCATCCCACCACTTGATCTCTTACTCTTCATACAGGTCTTAAGCTATGTTCGGAATCGGCATAGGCGAGTTCATGCTTATAATGATCGTGGCTCTTCTGGTCGTAGGGCCGGATAAGCTGCCCGGTATTGCCCGGACTATGGCAAAGGCCTACAACGAGTTTCGCAGGGCCGGCAACGATATAAAGAAGAGTGTAAGGGAGATGAACATAGACAGTGCCGAAGAGGTTATCAAGGGCACTGTGGACCGGATAGTGCCGGGCAGGACGCGCAGGGACGGGCCCGGCAGAGGCAGCGGCGGGGCTTCTGTCTCTTCGACAAGTACCGAAGAGACGACCGACACAAAAGAGCCCGATACAAAAGAGCCTGGTACAAAAGAAGTGGGCGATGCAAACGGCACAGCAGAGCCTGACAGAGGCGAAGAGAGATCGCCGGTACTTGAGCCGGTAAGTTTTGAAGAACCGGCACCTGCCGGAAGCACGCAAGATATACCGAGCGCAGCAAAGGGTACAAAGAGCACCAAGGATGCCGGTATCGCTAAAGAGGCCGCTCCGGCCACCAAACGCGCCACGGCTGCAAAAAAAAGCACCGCAAAAAAGTCCGCTGCCAAAAAGTCCGTCGCTAAAAAAACTGCTGCCAAAAAATCCGTAACGCCCAAGCACACCCCGAAACCGAGCGCCAAAGCAGCCGAAGACGGCAGCAAGGGCAAGGCGGGCAGCAGTGGAGGCTCTGAGACCTGATGGCCGAGTCCACCTTCAAGACCGAGGCCCTGACCGGGCATCTCAAGGAGCTTAGAAAACGGCTCATAGTCTCCATCGTCGCCGCAGTAATCGGTTTTGCGCTCTCCTACGGCCTCTCCGAACAGATTTATGCAATACTTACCGCTCCTCTTCTGCCGCAGCTTCCCGAAGGCTCGGAGTTTCTCGCCTTCACCAATATCGTTGAGCCGTTCTATATCTACCTTAAGGTCGGCCTTCTGGGCGCGGTAGTTTTGGCGAGCCCCGTTATACTCCACCAGATATGGGGCTTTGCCGCCCCCGGACTCGTAGAGAAAGAGAAGCGCTGGTTTCTGGTTCTCGTTGCCGCCTCTACTATTCTCTTTCTCTCCGGCATCCTCTTCGCCTACTTCGTAGTCTTTCCATTCGGTTTCAAGTTCCTTATGGGCTACGCCACCGAAGACCTGAAGCCTTTCATCTCCATGCAGAAATACTTTACGCTTGTTACGCGACTTCTGCTCGCCTTCGGTGTCGTCTACCAGTTGCCGCTCGGCATGCTGGTGGTTGCGCGGCTCGGCATAGTGAGCGCCGCGAAGATGCTCTCGTGGTGGCGGTACTCTATCGTCGGTATCTTTCTGGTCTCGGCAATAGTTACCCCTACGCCCGACATCTTCAATCAGCTATTGATGGCAGGGCCGCTTATTGTGCTCTATACTATAGGTATAATTCTTGCGCGCTTATTTGGTAAAGAGGCGGTAAAGAAGGCGGCTGAGAGCAAGGAAGATGAATCTGAACCTAGTGATGACGACGGCTACAACAGTTAGTCTGTAGCTGTTGGAGCACAAGAACCTCGGAGTCTGTCCGTACGTATACTCCAGAAATATTCGGAGCCCGGTGGTATGAAGCTATCAAGAGTTTTTAGAAGAAGACTGTTTTTTGGTGCTTTGGTACTCGTGCTTGCCGCTCTGATCCTCTTTTCTACGGACGAGCCTTCGGCCAACGTAAAGTTGGAGACGTTCGAGCGGCTCAACAGTATAAGGTCTGAGAAGAAGAGCGAGGTCTTTGAGTACTTCAGCGAGGTGCGCCGCTCGGCAAGCTCCATAGCCGAAGACTCCTTTATGCTCCGGGCCTTCGAGACTATTGGACAACCCGGTAGCGCAGCTGTGCGCGACCTTGAGTTCAAGATAGACGAGAGGTATGTCACTAAGTTCGGCAAGTTCTACGACATACTCTTTGTCGACCCCTCCGGTTACGTCTTCCACTCCATAAAGAAAGAGTCGGACTACCGTACCAACCTGATAGATGCGGGCGACTTGACCAAGAGCATTTCACGGCCCCTGCTCGACCCCGATATAGGCGAGAAGTTCGTGGGCTTCGACTACTACGCACCGTCGGACGAACCGGCGGCCTTCTTCTACATTCCGGTCTATAAAGGTGAAGAGCACAGGGGGTGGTTTATTCTACAGTTCGCGCTCAACAGAATAAAGAGCATTCTCGCCGACAGGGAAGAACTCGGGCGCACGGGCGAGGTCTACCTCGTAAATGCCCAGAAGCTTATGCTGACCGACTCGCGTTTTATGAGCGACTCTACTGCGCTGCAACTGGTAGTGGATACGGTTGCGGTGAGCGAGGCGCTGAAGGAGGGGGAGGGTAACAGGATAATAGAGGACTACCGTAACGTTAAGGTCTTCAGCTCTTATGAGAAGTTCAACCTCTTCGGCGTGGACTGGCTGCTCATTGCGGAGATCGACGAGCGCGAGGTCATTACAGAGTACTTCAAGAAGAACAAGAGCTTCTTCCAGAGAAGGCTTGCGAACTACTCCGCCAATATGAAAAGAGAGAAGCATATAAGGAGCGCGCGTGCATCAAAGCTCAGGCGAGTAGATGTAGACGAGTTTGCCAAAACCATCGAAGGCGCTGAACTGGTTACCTACGGTGTGGCAACCTGCACGGCCGTTGCCGTTGTCGTTCCTGATGGCCCGGCGTACCTTATCCATATCTCTCCGACGGACGAGATCTATATGACGAACTCATTAACAAAGTTCATTCTGGGGGGAGACGAGTACCATAACCTTTTGGGCGCCATGGTCGAGAGGGTCAAGCGGTACGATGTCTATCCGAGTGAACTCAATGGCGTCCAGTTCGTCGTTATCGCGCCTCATGCTAGTAGCATCAATAAGGTCGTCGATACTATCGTTGAAGCCGGCATAGAGCTTGCGAACATAAAGTTCCTCTATAACCCTAAGGCTCTCAACGCCAACGTCTTTCTCGCCCACCACGGAAGCGGGCTAGACGTTGAGTGGGTAGGGGACGGAGGTTCTTATATAGAGCGGGCCGAAGAGGCCATAGACCTCGGCTCCGTTGTGAGGGCTATAAGCGGTTACGACGCTACTTCGGTGAATTGAACCGTACCGAGTGTGGCGCTCTGTATGTGAGTCTTCAGAAGGGCAAGATTTTAGGAATATAAAAGATAGGAATATAAAAAAACAAAAAAGAGGGTTCGGGTCTTAAGACCCGAACCCTCTTTTTCATGTCCTTTGCTTCAGTGCCTCAGTCGGCCGTCGGCGCGTCAGCTACGGTTTCGTTCTCTTTAGACTCTTTGCCATCTTTGTCTTTCTTGGACGGATAGATCTTGACAATGTTAGAGGCCTGCACACCTTTATCGCCCTGGGTCAGCTCAAACTCGAAGATCATCTCACGGCTCGGCAGGTGGTTGATGTCGGCCGAATCCTGAAAATTCGATTCGTGGGCAAAGGCCGTGCCGTACGGAGAGTCGCTCCTTCTGGTGTCCGTTACCCAGAGGCCGGGGCCGATGCGAGCGAGGTAGCGCATAAAGCCAAAGCTCTTGGACTGGTTGTAGGTGTAGCAGATGCCGCGCACCCTTGAGCCTATCTCTCCCCAGCTCTTCTTGACGTCGGAGCCGTCTATCGGCAGCAGGTTCGGTATAAGGTAGCCGGACATGAAGAGGTCGGCTTCGCGCTTCAAGAGTGAAGAGATGTTCTGGAAGGCGGCCACCTCTACGCGGCAGCCTTTGTTTTGCAGCGCGCTGATGACCTGCGTAAAGTCTCCGTCTCCCGTTGCCATTACGACCTTCTCGAGTTTCTCAGACTGCAGCAACGCGTCTACCGCCATGTCGAGATCCGAGTTCGCCTTGCCGAACCGGTTACCGGCCTCGTCGATATACCATGCCACGGTCTTTTCGATTACTTTGTAGCCGTAGTCTCTCAGCGTGGAGTGAAAGTTGAAGGTTCGCATGCGGTAGTCGTGATCGGTCTTGGCCCGATCTTCGTCGTAGACCACATAGGCGTTCAGCCTTACCGGCTCTCCGGCTTCGCGGCAGGCAAAGTCCCTGAGCACGTCGAAGCGCATACCATAACCGCCGTTGCGCGTAATGTTGGCCACGTCCACGTAAAGCCCGACTCGTTGCGATTTCTGTTTTGGCATTTTTTTAATAATTAGCGGCGCTGCTTATTGACACCGCATACCCTCTTTACAGGTTTATGTTGCACTGAAATAATATAACGACTGTGTGACCGGTACTGCCGAATTCCCAAGCTACAGCCCAGGGGCGCTCTATAGTGTAAAGCATTTTTGCAGTGGCAGAACTCCAATGGAAAACGGCGCCTTAAAAGTATACTTCGGCAGCATACAATTAAAACATTACCCAAAAAAGTCTATATGTCAAGATTGGAGGCTTCGAGCGCATGCTTTTCGAGGAAGTTGCGGCGCGGCTCAACATTGTCTCCCATAAGGCGAGTAAAGATAAGGTCCGCTTCCACGGTGTCCTCTATCTTTACCTGCTTCAAGACCCTTACGTCAGGGTCCATGGTCGTCTCCCAGAGCTGCTCGGGGTTCATCTCTCCGAGCCCCTTGTATCTCTGGATGTTGAGCCCCTTCTTGCCGATCTTTAGAACGTGGGCAAGTAGAGCGGAGTAGGAGGGCAGTTCGACGGTGTCGTCGCCGCTCTTGAGAGCAAAGGGTGCGTGACCGATAGAGAGCATCTCCTTTACTGTAGAGGTAAGCGATAAGAAGTCAGCCCCTGTTACGAAGGCGGTGTCGAAGACAGTCGTGATGTCGAGCCCGTCTCTCTTTGTAGAGAAGATGATTGTTTTGCAGTTGTGCTCAGTGTCGTCGGTAATCTCTGTGCTTATCGGGCCCGGCTCGAAAACGGTTGCCTTGTACTCTGCGTCGATATGTTTGCTGAGGGCCTTGGCAGCCTTGTCGTTCTTTATGACGGCCTTGCCGTCGGTGTTGGACTCGTTCATGTGGAAGGCTGCGGCGGCGATAACTGCCGGGTCTTTGCCGCGACCTGAAAGCCTGTTCAGGTCGGACTCGAAGGCGGAGATCTTCTTCAGAAGCAGAATAAGCCTTTCACCCGGCATAGGGTGCTTCGCGTTCTTTGCGGTGACCGTAATGTTGTCCTGAGCGCCTTCGAAGACGAAGGTTTCGAGTGCGGCTTCGTCCTTCAGGTACTCTTCCCGTTTGCCCTTCTTTACCTTGAAGAGCGGAGGTTCGGCAATATAGAGGTGGCCCCGTTCCGCGAGCACGCCCATCTGACGGTAGAAGAAGGTCAGGAGCAGCGTGCGTATGTGCGAGCCGTCCACGTCGGCATCCGTCATGATAATTATTCTGTGGTACCGGAGCTTTTCCGGTTTAAAGTCATCGCTTCCGATGCCGCAGCCGAGCGCCATTATCATCGTGCGTATCTCTTCGTTGGCGAGGATCTTGTCGAACCGCGCCTTCTCAACGTTTAAGATCTTACCTTTTAGCGGAAGTATCGCCTGATACTTCCTGTCGCGCCCCTGCTTTGCGCTGCCGCCCGCAGAGTCTCCCTCGACTATGAATATCTCCGAGAGTTCCGGGTTGGTTTCCTGACAGTCGGCCAGCTTTCCGGGCAGCGAAGAGGAGTCTAGCGCGCCTTTGCGTCTGATTATATCGCGTGCTCTTCGTGCGGCATCTCTCGCCCGCGCTCCCTCGACGGCCTTCTTTATTATCTTCTTGGCAACCGCCGGGTTCTCTTCGAAGAAGGTGCTGAGCTTGTCGTTGATAATGCTCTTTACGTACCCTTCTACTTCCGAGTTGCCGAGCTTGGTCTTGGTCTGCCCTTCGAACTGCGGGTTAGGTATTTTTACCGAGATGACGGCGGTCATGCCTTCACGCACATCGTCGCCCTGAAGGGACTCTTTTATGTCTTTGGTCAGCCCCTTGGAGGCCGCATAGGCGTTTATGGTTCTGGTCAGCGCGCTCTTGAAGCCGATCATGTGCGTGCCGCCCTCTGTGGTATTTATGTTGTTGGCGTAAGAGTAGGTGTTTTCGTTGTAGGTGTCGGACCACTGCATTGCTATCTCGGTCTCTACGCCCTCTTTCTCACCCGTGAAGTGGATTACCTTGGGGTGTACCGGGGTCTTGCTCTTGTTGAGGTGCTCTACGAAGCTGACTATGCCGCCTGCGTAGCAGAATTCGTGCGACTTGTCGTTTCTCTCGTCCCATATCTTTATCTTTATTCCGGCATTGAGAAAAGAGAGTTCGCGAAGGCGTGTGCTTAAGGTGTCGAAGCTGAAATCGGTACTATCGAAGATAGTGCCGTCGGGCTTAAAGGTAATGGTCGTTCCGGTCTTTTTGCTTTTGCCGACCACTTTTAAGTCGCTGGCCTTTACTCCCTTTTTGTAGCTCTGCTGATAGACCTCTCCGTCGCGCCTGATCTCCACCTCGAGCCAGTCGGACAGAAAGTTCACTACCGTTACGCCAACTCCGTGGAGTCCGCCCGAGACCTTGTAGGCCTTGTTCTCGAACTTTCCTCCGGCATGCAGCTCGGTAAGAACAACCTCTACCGTCGGCTTCTTCTTCTCTGGATGCTCCTTAACCGGAATGCCGCGACCGTCGTCTACGACCGTTACCGAGTTGTCGGTATGGACGGTAACCTCAACGTGGGTGCAGTACCCGGCCAAAGACTCGTCAATGGCGTTGTCGACTACTTCGTAGACAAGGTGATGCAGCCCCATTACGCCTGTTGAGCCGATGTACATGGCGGGTCTTTTTCGTACGGCTTCTAGCCCTTCTAAGACCTTGATAGATTTTTCGTCGTAGGTTGGCTGTTCGGCTTCATTGGTTTTTGGGTTTTTCGGCATCTATTCTCTCTATTTTTTATTGTATGGTTTCTTGCAGAATGCGGGTTTGTGGGGTGAGCGTAAGCTCTCTATCTGCTCTTGTAAGAGTAACATCGATGTCAGCAGGTATGTATGATGGTACGGCCCCTGTATGCCCTTTTGGATTCGTAAAATAGTACCATACGGACCACCCTAATGCCACAAAAAAACGCGCCCGAAGCCGAGCTGTTGCCGCGAATTGTTGGGGCTGTAACTGCTCGTAATATATGTGTTTATTGAGCTGTACGCAGGCGATTCGGACGGCCCTGTTCCGGCGCTTCTCTATTACGTGCTTTTAATACGGCCAAGAGGCCCCGGGCAGGCCGGTTTTAGCTCTTCAGAGGTGGCGAAAGCGGCAAAAAGGGCGCATGAAAGTGCGCAGGTAGAGTGGTATTTGTCGCGGTATTTATTTGGCTGTTGAGCGTAGCGGTTTAAAGCGGGACGGATAAGGTTTTTAGCACTCAGTCGTCCCGGTTCCGATCGAGGTACTTTGAGACGAGGTGTAGCCCAAGGGGCAGTATGAGCACTACGATAGCCAGCAGGTAGATACCGAGCTTGCCAGCCCCGGAGTAGCCCCACTTTTCGGCGCTGAGGATGATATAGAAGAAGAAGCCCATGGCGGGCATTGCTGAAATGAATGCGAGTATTCTGAACAGTTTAGACAAGTCGGCCTCTTTTTTGGCTATGGAAAGTACGGACGGTACGGTTTTCTTCTGTTTCAACTCTTGCTCTCGACTCCCGTTTTCTATTCCGGCGTTGTCGGGAGTTATCTACCAAGCATGGATACTGTAAGGTATAGCCCGTCGGGCTGTCAAGGGCTTCTTTTTCCGTTACTGCCGCACAGCTGTCCTGCCGCCGTACAAAAAGGGCGCGTTTATAGTGGTTGTAAAATGTTTTGAATTATAGGTGTGGTGTGCGGGGCTATTCGGTATCGACGTGGCGGTACTGGTCCATGAGGTAACGCTGCTCGTTTACGATGGTCTTTAACGGTACGCCGACAGTGAAGTGGAGTATGAAGCTGTCGCCGAGCGAGCGAAGAACTTTACCTTCTACAAAGGAGGTCGCGCCGTCATGAAAGGTTACGTCTCCGTAGATAGCCTCTTTAGGCTCGACAAGCCTGTGGTCTTCTATTATAAGTTCGGCGCCGTGCTCGCTCAGGCTTTTGATCAGAAAACTGCCCTTCTCGGTCCTCAGCCTCGGGCGCACAGCGTCAGGGTAGTTTATCCTGTAGAACTGCCTTGTGTTCTCGCCCTTGAACTCTTCTTCACCCATGATTATCTCCTCTACCATATATATCTGCTGTTTTTTCGCATACTTTAGCCATTTTTGTAGAGCTTCGGCCTTGGCATACTGAAGAGTTATGGGTACGGCATAAGTTTTTAAAGATGTACAAGACGAACGGCGGCTATTATTTTAACGGTTTTCGGCCCGTGATCATTCCCTTTATCAGATGCTCGCGGTGAAAGACGGTGGTTACCAGCACTCCGGCGATATGGACGACTATAAGAAAGAGCGTGAAGCCTGCAAAGAACTCGTGGACCTCTTCGTAGAGCTCTTCTTTGGAGTGGTCGCCTTTTTTGTGCTTGTCACCGCTGTCGGCATGCGCGGTTGCGGTTATCGAGATTGTGCTCTCGGCGCTTAGCGGGCCGTGCCCCTCTTCGCCCCACGCCTTTAGACCGGTCCAGCAGGTTACGAGCAGGCTTGCCAGAAGCAGAAGCACCATGAGGCCGCCTGCGGGGTTGTGGCCGAGGTAATGGCCTGAGCGGCCGGAGAGAAAGCCCTTAAGGTAGCTCGATATCTCTCTTGGCCCGTAGATAAAGTCGATGAAGCGGGCGTGGCGCGTACCGATAAAGCCCCAGATGATGCGAAAGAGTATAAGGGCTGTGATTACATAACCGGCCACGGCGTGTATGGACTCGCTCTCTTCTGAGCTGATGAATGCGCCCAGGCAGGTGAGTACCAGCGACCAGTGAAAGATTCTCACTGCCGGGTCCCATACCCTTGTTGTCTCTCTTCTGTTCAAGTGCAGCTCCTTCTATATAAGTATATTCGGTAATAGATTATCCGATTATATTAGCATATTTTTGTGGCTCTATGTCGATTGTATGGGCGCCCGGGTGGTGTGAGATGGCAGTGGTGTTGGAGAGCGCTACTTAATTGCCTAGATAGTACGGATGTGACTCAGGCTACTTCTTTGTGCTGGCGACTGGAGTATAGTTGCTTAACAAATAAATAAGGAGGTAGTAGATATGAAGAGAATAAATACATTCAAAACAGATCTGGCAGTTTTCGCTGTTCTTGTTATTGGTCTTGTAAGTACCATTGCATTGGCGTAACTTGCTATGCTGGATGCGTTAAAACCCCGTGGCTTTTCTAGCCACGGGGTTTTGGTTTTTATGGCCGGGGCGGAGCTATTTGAGTCATTGCAGGTACATGTACCCCTGTGGGGTGTAGAAAGGCTTTGAGAAGTCTATGCCCATGCTCTTTGCGAAGACGAGTGTGCCGAGCGGGGTGATTATAGGGGTGGAGAGGTCGAAGTTCTCTTGGAGCCACTTGTGGTAGATAGGAAGCCGTACCCTGTCGGGTATGTCGTACTCACCGTACTTTTTGGAAGTAAGAATCACTTTGACGTTCGATGCTTCAAGCTCGGCTATAAGCCCGCGCTGCATCTCTGGCGTTATCGCCCAGCCGAGGCAGTAGTAGCCCGTAGGGGGCTTCAAGCCGAGGGACGGATAGATTAGAGATGCCGAGTGCGTTACGAGCAGTTCGCCGCTCTTTATCTCGAAGATGTCGAGTATCTCTTTCGTTCCGCAGACCGAGTTGTCGTAGGCTCTGTATTGTCGCATCTTCAGCTGCTTTGCAGAGAAGATTCCGCTGGAGCACTGCGCGGGCCGGGGGCTCTTATAGTCGGCAAAGATGTTCGAGCTCTCAGTCAATACTTTATCATGCCGTATGTGCGGGGTGTTATTGAAACTGCCCGTCCAGAAGTTACAGAAGATAAAGAGCAGAGCTACAATGGCGACCTTGCGCTTTGGTCCGAGCCCGGCCCGGACGACGCCTCTGGATATATAGAGCAGCAGAAGAAGGTAGATGAAGTTGGAGTACTGATGTATGTGCATGAAGTCGCTGCGGCCAAAAGCGGTTCGGAGCGAGACTACCGAGAGCAGCACAAGGAGCACAAAGAAGTAGTCCGACTCTTTTAGATCTTTCAGTCTGCGCACCACGAAGACGGTCGTAAGCGCCAGAAGCCCGACGACAGCCGTGTAGTAGACGGTAGCGAAGCGCACGCCCTTTAGCCCGAGGCGGTAGTTCTCACTGTCGAGCGGCAGCGGGAAGGGGAAGCCTGTCGAGTCGGCCATGAACTTTGGCAGCGTGCCGAAGATTACCTTGTACCACTCCGGGCCGGGCCATCCGAGCAGCACGTAAGCTGCGCCCATGGAGGCGAAGATGGCGACTACAAAGAGCGCAAGATTTCTCGCCCGGAGTTTAACTGCCGTAAAGTCTTTGGAAACAGCAGAGGCGAAGAGTTGCAGGCAGCCGAGCCCAGCGATAGCCATAGCCCCGTAGATACCGGCCTCTATGCGGTAGAGGTGGGCCACAAAGAGCACGAAGCCCGAAAGAACGAAACAGAACCACCGCTTGCCTTTTGCGTAGAGCAGAAAGGCCGGTATGACAAAGAGCAGTTGCGAGAATGGTCCCGGGTCGAGGGTATAGTTAAAGAGCAGCAACGAGGCCATTACAAGTATCGAGTAGTATCCGAGCCCCATGCCGAGCGCGAGCAGCAGTACGGTGACGGTGTCGAAGCTGAGGCTGAATGCGTCGGCTATAAGGAGTGTTGGAAAGTCGGCTGTGCCGAAGAGCTTGAAGGCCAGCGTCGTTATGCCGGTGTCGTGCAGCCCGTGGGGCCAGAAGTAGGTTACGAACGGAATGCCACCGTCGGCAAAGTCGAGCGCAGAGGTGAACCGCTCTCCGTGGTGGTGCAGGTCGAGTTTTCTCGGAAAGAGCAACGCCAGTTTCGATAAGAACGAGTAGCCGACGCCGAGCGCCCCGGCGACAATAAAGATCGAGTACTTGACCGACAGTCGCGCCAGTCCAGAAGTGCCTGCCTCGGTCTGAAGCGTCCACTCGGTACTCAACTCGCGATCCATAAAGTAGTAGACGAGACCGAGCAGAATGAAGAGCGTGAGAACTGGGTTTATCCAGCTAACGGGCGCCTCGATATGGAGGTAGCGGTAGACGCAGATGAGAGCGACGACCGCGAGCAGTATGGAAATAGCCGCACGAACCGCTGTTGAGCGAACTCTTGAGAGTATCAGTGACACTACGAGCACTGAGAGCAGGGCAAGGGCAAGGGCCTTGCTCTCCACGTTCTTTGCGTACTGGTAGTACGACGGCCACCCCGGCGCCGTCCACGCAGGCGTTACCGCTTTGGCGCAGATAAAGGCCGCGACGGTCGAGACCGCAACGGCCGCGAGGGTTAAGAGCGTGCTCTGCAGCACAGACGCACCGTAGGGCCTCAGCCCGCCAAGAGCGTTACTTCGAATCTTTTCTAAAAATGACAATAGCCTCTCCTAGAGACAGCTTCAGTTCGTAGTTGAAGATGAACCTCGGTATAAAGGGCTTAACAACACGCACGATTAGAGAGAAGAGGCGAGGGCCGAAGTTCGATCCGACCGAAAGGAGGTACGAAATGGGCAGCCTCTTTTTTAGCACCTCGGCACGCTCCACCTTAAGCTCCAGCGTCTTTGCAATTATCCCGAACGACTTGTTAGAAAGGTAGAAGGTGTGCTCCAGCTTGTACTGGGGCCAGAAGCGCCCTGTTATCTTGTGCAGCCCGGCACCTGCCAGCGGGGTGCTGAAGCAGACCCTTGCGCCCGGCGCGAGCCTCTCTTTACAGCATCTTAGCAGCTCCATCGGGTTTCTCATATGCTCGACCACGTCGAACATGAAGATAATATCGAACTCCTCTTCGCTCGCTTTTGTGTACTCGATTATATCACGATTTATAAGTGTGCAGTTAAGGCCTTCGTAGTTGGCCGCGCCCTCTTGGTTCATGTCTACTGCCGTGATTCGGGCTCTCGGAAAGAGCTTGTTGAAGGCGTGAACGAAGTCTCCGCTCCCGGCGCCGAGTTCAAGCACGTTCAGGTTTGGTGAGTCCTTCAGGTCGCCGAAGTGCTCTTTTAAAAGCTCGGTAAAGAAGGCCTCTTTCGGAAAGCGCACGTCCGTGTACTTGGTGCGCCGCTCAAAGTACTCTTTGTACTCTTCGGCAAGCAGGCTGTTAGAGGGCTGAGGTCTCAGCACCTCGGAGCCGCACCCTTTGCAGTCGTATAAGAAGATAGCGTCGGATGCGCCCGTGTCGGCGCTCTTGTGAAAGAGCCTCTTCTTTGCGAGTGGCTGGCCGCATATGTCGCATGAGAGCTTAAGTTCGAACATACAGTTTCGCGCTCCCCGGGGCCATGAACTCCGGCCTTTTCTTTTTTGTCGGTTCAACGGCTTCGCTCATTGCGCTGTAGACCTCTTCGACCTCTATCGCGTCCATGCACGGGGCAACGCCACCGCACGGGAGGGTGTCGAGCACATGCACGCACGGCGAGCAGATGTAGTTCTTGTAGAGAAATACTATATTATCTCTGTCGTACGGCAGAAAGTGGTACGGGTGCGTGGGGCCAAAGAGCGCGACCATGGGCGTGGAGAGCAGAGTCCCAAGATGCATGGGCCCGGAGTCGTTAGTTATCATCAGCTTTGCGTTGCCGATTGTCTGCATCAGTTCTTTAAGGGACTCTTTGCCCGCCAGGTTCTCTACTCTGTCGATACTCTTGTGCTCTATCAGTTTCAAGAAGCGCTCCACGTCTGTCCGCTCGCTCCCTGAGCCGGTAAGCTTTATGTTGTACTCTGTCTTATCCAGTATCAATCCCACTAACTCCCGGAACTTCTCTTCCGGCCACTTGCGAATTGGCGCAAGCTCGCCGGTGTTTATGTTGATGACAACATACGGCTCTTCTTCGTCCGAATTGGAAATTCGCAGCTCTTCAGCAATCTCTTTGTCCTCTATCTTTGGCCGTGGTCGGTCCTCCGGCATGCATTCGCCGAACATGGAACTGTAGAGGTCTCCGACGTAACGGAAGCGGTTGAAGAAGATAAGGTGCGTGTGGAGGTAGCTTCTGAACTTTGTGGTATCCGAGACAAAGCCGACCCTGTTCGTGGACATGGTCCAGAGCGACAAGACGGACGAAAGTTTCGAGTAGATCTCAAGGTCGAAGGTCCACTGCGGTTTAAAGAGCAGAAGCCGCGTAATGTTGCCGAGTATTGAGAGACCGGCGCTGAGCATCGTAGAGTCGTTCAGCACTACAAAGTCGTCAAAGAGGTTTAGCTCTTTGGCCATTGCCACGGTTGGGGCCGTACCCCAGAAGAGAATGCGCGCTTCGGGATTGGTTTTCTTTAGCGACAGCATGGCCGGGTAGGCCGAGACCAGTGAGCCCATGCCCTGAAATTTGACGATCAAGATCCTCTCGAAAGGAACCTCTTTATGCTCACGCCTTGTGACCTTACCGGCAATAAAGGCGATAAGCTCAAAGAGGTTTGCCAGAAAGATACCGAGGAAGTGGTCGAGCTTTCTTTTATTCTTTAGAGATAACATAGCGTTACTTCGTGCCTGCGTTATAGCTTCGGTTTATGATAAATTGGTTCGACCATCTCAAAGAGACGCTCTGTTCCGCTTCCCTTGGCGGTCCTACCGGCTCTTGGAGTGCGTAGATATTATATCGACCGAGACAGGCAAAAATCAATTTTTTTGTTCTGTCCGAAACGGTACTGCTGTCAAAATTGATTGACGCAAGTACGGCCCCAAGAGTACAATCCCCTGGTAGCGGGGGATTGTCGAGTTTATAGTGTCCAGTCGGCCAGGGGCCGTGCGCGGAAAAGGAGGTCGCAGTTGTCGGATAAGAGCAAATTTAATATGAGCGCAAAGACGTGGCTGCTGGCCGTTGTCGTTGCCGCCCTGACCTTCGCGGTCTTCTACCCGACGCTGTCCAACGGCTTTGTCAACTGGGACGACCCCACCTATATCTACAAGAACCGGATGATACGGTCGTTAGACGCCGAGTTCATAAAGTGGGCCTTTACCTCTATCGTCTCGGCCAACTGGCATCCCCTTACGATGATTTCGCACGCGATAGATTTCGCTCTCTTCGGCGAAAACCCGGCGGGCCACCACTTTACGTCTATCCTCATTCATGCCATAAACTCTCTTCTGGTCTTTGTGCTCTCGTGGCGGCTCATTACCTACGGACTCGCAAGGGTAGCCGGTAACGAGCAGTCTGTCTGCGAGGCAGGCAAGAAGAGCTACCCGCTCGTGGCGGCACTAGTCGCAGCGCTGCTCTTCGGCCTCCACCCCGTTCATGTCGAGAGCGTTGCATGGGCTGCCGAGCGCAAGGACCTGCTCTGCGCCCTCTTTTTCCTATTTTCGTTTCTAGGCTATCTTAAGTACAGAGAGGGCGGAGCCCGTTCAACGCTCTTTTACGTTCTCTCGCTTCTGGCCCTTGCCGCTGCGCTTCTTAGCAAACCGATGGCGGTAACGCTTCCGGTGCTGCTCATAATAGTAGATATCTATCCTCTGGGCCGTAGGCCGAGCGTTAGATCCGTCGTTATAGAGAAGCTGCCCTTCTTCGCCCTTGGGCTTCTCTCTTCGGTTATCACCCTTATAACGCAGAGCGCAGGCGGGGCCATGGGGTCTCTGGAGACCTACACAGTCATCTCCCGCGTTCTGATCGCTGCGCGCGCCTACCCCTTCTATCTCGTAAAGATGGCCCTGCCGACGAACCTTGCGCCGTACTACCCGCAGCAGGGTACGCCGTCTTTGGCCGGAGCAGAGTTCATACTCTCTATCCTCTTCGTTACTGTTATTACCGTTGTCTCTTACGTCCTCTATAAGAAGAGGCTTCGTCTGGTTGCGGCCCTCTGGGCCGGGTACTTTGTGCTGCTCCTTCCTGTTTCCGGCATAGTGCAGGTCGGGGCTCAGTCCGCTGCCGACCGGTACACGTACCTGCCGTCGATCGCGCCCTTTATCCTCGTCGGAGTTGTTGCGGCGCTCGTGCTGGAGAAGTTCTTCAAGAGAAAACTTTTACCCGCCGCTATCTGCTCAGTAGTGGTCATTACTGTTATGTACGCGCCCCTTACGGTCAGACAGATTGCGGTCTGGAAAGATTCTATCACTCTCTGGAGCCACGAGATTGAGCTGTGGCCCGATAGTGTCGCAATAGCCTATACCAACAGGGGGATAGCGCTTGGCGGCAAGGGCAAGCTAGGTGAGGCGAAGGCGGACTTTACGCGCGCAATAGAGATAATGCCCGAGCATGCGGAGGCGTACTACAACAGGGCAAAGGCGTACGGTATGGAGCGCCGTCATGATCTTGCGATAGCTGACCTGAGCATTGCCGTACAGATACGTCCCATGCACGCGGCCTCGTTCTTTAATCGGGGGGCAGAGTACGCGAACCTCGGAAGGTACCCCGAAGCGATTGCCGACTTTGAGCGCGTAGCCGAAATCGCACCACGCGGCGCTGCCGAGGCGTACCGGAATATCTCCAAGGCGTACTCGCTTATGGGAGATACGGAGCGGGCCGCTATCTACGCCGAGAGGGCGCGCAGGCGTTGAACAGCAGGTTGAGACTAGTGCTAGAAAGAAGGTTGCATAGAGGGTGGTAATAGAGGACGGTAAAGGAAATATACGGTCGGCCCCACCTGGAACCCCGGATGGGGCCGACCAAAGAACTAGACCGGAACAGTATGGGTAATCAATAGATCCGATCCTTGCAGCATCACACTTACTGCATCAAACTACCGTCAGGTACATGTAGCACATAGAGAACCTGCCGCTTTCGGGAATCAGACAGAGTAGTTTATCTCCTTTCTTCAGTTTCCCAGAATACATCAACTCCTCTATCATCAAGTAGACCGAAGCCGCTCCGACATTTCCAACCTTGGACAAGTTGGTGAACCAGCGCTCGTAAGGAATATGAAATCCTCTCGACTGCATCATGGCGTACAGTTTGTCGCGGAAGTATTCCGAGGAGTAGTGAGGCAGGTACCACGTGATGTCGTCCGGTTTGAGTCCGTACTTTTCAACTAGCGGCATCAGGGTCCGCTCCACGGCCACGGGCACGATATACTCGTCGAGCAGCCTCGCATCCTGCTTTATAGAGAGGTAGCTCTCGTTCAGTATATCGCGCGGGTCCTCTGCCGCCCTCCACCCCTGCAACGCCATATTCTCGCCTCTCACCGCGCCTGAGTACATGCATGCCGGCAGTTCGTTGGCAAACGAAAGGTACTCTATCCAGTCGATCTTGAGAGAGATACGGTCCGGGTTCTTGTTCGGAGTGATGAGCACCGCACCCGCCCCGTCGGAGAGCATCCAGCGCAGAAAATCCTTCTCGAAACCGAGAATCGCCTTATCCTCAAGGGCGTTTATGCGCGCTTCCATCTCCGGCTCGAAGTTTTTCCCGCGCATAAAGCTAGAGAACAGTTCGGAGCCGGTGGCAACGGCCTTCTTTGAAAGCCCGGCCAGAGTTGCCATATAGGCGTACTTTAGCGCCACCACGCCGGAGGTGCAGATTCCCGCAGCGGTGATCGCCTCGGACGGATGCCCGCCTAGTTCGCCGTGAACCATAGAGGCGTGGCCCGGCGTTATCTGGTCGGGGCTCGAGGTTCCGCACGAGAGACACTCTATATCGTTGAGATCGCTCCCGTTCTGTTTTAGGAGTGCGCGTACCGCCTCGGCTGTCAAGGTGGCGTTGGTGTGCGTGTAGCCGCCGGTCTCTCTGTCTATTGCATAGTACCGGGTCTTTATCCCGTTGTTCCTGAGTATGATCCTGCGCGAGCGGGACGGTTTTTCTCCGACCATACCGAGGACCTCCTCGATCTCGGTATTGTCTACGGGTTTATTCGGAAGAAAGACTGCTATGTCGTTTATGTATGCGTTGTTCATTGTATTTGTCTCCATTAAATTTGGTTTGTGTTGTTTGTTTGGTCTCTTTGAGTTACAGGTATCGGGCCATACGCTCCGTTGAAGACCCGGACGGCTCCTCGAGCCTCAGAACCCCCTCTTGCAGTCGCTTCCGAATAAACGGTTGCGCGAGTGCTCTGACTACGATGCTGATTGGAAGCATCACAGTGATCATGCAGAAGAGAAAGAGCAGGTAGAGCACCAGCAGAGATCTCCTGAGGCGGTTTCCCTGTTTGCCAATCATCCGGAAGAACCTGCCCCAGAGGCTGAAACCCCGGTGCGCTATCTTTTCTCCCGCTATAAAACGCGGGTTCACCTTTACGGCGCCCAAGCCCCACAAGAGCGGTTTGCCGGGTGCGGATTCGAGCTTGTCAAGTGAGTCCGCAAGGGCCCGGCCAAAGCGCACCGCTCGTGCAATATCACCGGGGGCGACCCCTGCCGGTGGGAATACTCTCCAGAACCGGCCTCTTTTGCCGGTCAAGAGCCACCTCGGCGTGGTAATGAAAGTAGACCACGCTGGGCCCTGGTCGATCAGCACAACATTGTCGATAAGCGTTGCGCCTAAGGACTTAAGAGAAGCCTTCATCTTCTCCTGCGCTGTCAGCCACATATTCCTGCAAGCGATAAATGTGATCACCGGTCTGCCTTTAAGGACTCTTGCTGCACCGGACTTAAGAAACCCGGTAACGGGCAGCGATGGCGAGAGAAACCAGACCTGGTATGCGAGTATCACAAGGTCGAAATGGCTATCGGGGTCGAAACCGACCGGGACCATTTCGGGCGGATCCATGTAGACCGACTCAGGGAAGACGTCCATGAAATCGATGATCGGCCATGGAAATGGATACGGTATCTTTGGTTGCAGGTTTTCGTACACCAGCTCAACAGTCGGACACTCCTCTAACGGTGAAAGCATGGAGCGCACCGCCTGTTCGAGTTGTCCGGTTTGCGAGTAGTACAAGACAAGAATTCGTTTCTTACTCGAACCCTTTCTATCTGATACAGACTTCTTCATGATCTATTCCTTTTGGTTGATGTTAGTGAAATATAAAGTTCTAACCTGTTGAGGTCTGTTCACCTCCTTTCTCCTCTTCAGGCTTGTGCAACGCCCATGACAAAATGAGTTTGCGAACCACGTAGCGACTCATACGCTCGCTCTGTAAGTACAGATGACTACACGGAAAGGGAGCATGTATGGTTTGCGCACTCTATTCTTTATGAGTTTTATAAAGAAATTGGTTTGGTAATGCAGGGGTGGGGATTCCGGCAATTAACCTGAGCATGATACTATACACTTATAATGTAAGAGAGAAAAGTAGGAGAAAATGTGCTGTTTAGAAGCGTAGAATTTCGTAAACAGGCTGCGCTGTTGAGTCAGAGGTTGCTGTAAGGGGGGCAGGTGAGGGTAACAGACCGTACGCTTGTAGAGCATCTACCGGACAGTACTGTTTTTCATGACCTTGAAAGTAAGATTTTCTATACCGAGATTGTATTTCTTAAGAGTAAGGCTGGGGAAGGTAAGAAGGTACTGTGAACGCAAAAAAGGGACCCTCCGTTAAGGAGAGTCCCTTTCTTTATCTGAAAAAACTGGGGTGGACGAGGGGATTCGAACCCCCGGCCTCCGGAGTCACAGTCCAGCGCTCTAACCAACTGAGCTACGCCCACCATAGAGAGTTATTCTGTTTTTATTCAACTAAGCAAGGGTAGCACAGCGCCGTGCGGCAAGTCAATCTCATTGAATATGCTTTCCCCTTAAAACGTTCGAGCTTTAGATATCATCGGCTCTTGGGGCCCAAGACTTTAAACGCTCATTATATTTTCAGATTTTCAGGGCTTTACATCTTTTCAGGAGTAGACACGCCCAAGAGCTTGAGCCCGTTGGAAGCCACCGTGCCTACGGCCTTAAAGAGCAAGAGGCGCGCTTTCGTGGTTCCGGGGTCGTTCGTAACAACGCGGTTACGGTTGTAGTACGGGTGGAAGAGGCCCGCAAGCTCCATCAGGTAGAAGGTTACTCTGTGGGGTTCCATCTCTTTGGCACTCCGCTCTATTACCTCTTCGAAGCGGCCAAGGTGGCGGATGAGCCGGATTTCTTCCGCGCCGAACTTGTCTGCAAGCCCTGCAAGCTCGGAGTCTTCGGGAATCTTCACGCCTTTCTCTTTAGCGTGGGCGAAGATCGAGAGCACCCGCGCGTTGCAGTACTGGACGTAGTAGACCGGGTTCTCAGAGGCCTGGCTCTTGGCGAGTTCAAGGTCGAAGTCGAGCTGCGCGTCGGATTTTCTCATCAGAAAGAAGAAGCGGCAGGCGTCGGAGCCGACCTCGTCGATAACGTGGCGAAGCGTTACGAACTCTCCCGAACGTTTGCCCATTGCAACCGGTACGCCGCCGCGAAGGAGCGCAACGAGCTGGATGAAGATGACCTTCAGGGCCGAGTCGTCGAGCCCTAGAGCGCGAAAGAGCGCTCGTACGCGCGCCTCGTAGCCGTGGTGGTCTGCGCCCCATACGTTCACGAGCGTGTCGAAGCCGCGGGCCATCTTGTCTCTGTGGTACGCGATGTCGGATGCGAAGTAGGTCCGCTCTCCGTCGGCCTTAATAAGCACGCGGTCTTTGTCGTCTCCGAATTTTTCGGTTCTGAACCATGTCGCGCCGTCTTTTTCGTAGACCAGCTCTTTACTCTTCAGTTCTTCTATGGTCTTGGTTACTAGCCCTTCGTCGTCGAGGCTACCCTCCGAGAACCATTCGTCGAATTCTATGCCGAACTCTTTCAGGTCTTCTTCAATCCACTTTATCATGGCAGAGATGCCGAATTCCGTTGCTGTTGGCACGGCCCCGCCCCCGCCTTTTTTTAAGGCTTCGATGTAATCTTTGGCTATGTCGATTATGTAGTCGCCTTTGTAGTGGTTCTCGCCAAGCTCTATCTTTTTGCCTTGAAGCTCTTGCATGCGTAGTTGAATAGACTCGCCAAGGTTGAAGACCTGGCGGCCCGCGTCGTTTATGTAGAACTCTTTTGTGACTTCGTACCCTGCGGCTTTTAAGACTCTTGCAAGCGCGTCGCCGACTGCCGCGCCCCTGCCGTGGCCTATGTGAAGAGGGCCGGTGGGGTTGGCGCTGACGAACTCGACCTGAACCCGTTTGCCTTTGCCTACGGTGCTGGAGCCGTACTCAGCTCCGGACGAAAGTATGCGACCCAGAAGGCGCACCCAGTAGGCGGAATCGAGAAATATATTTATGAAGCCGGGCCCGGCGACCTCTGTGCGCTCTACGTTTTCGTCTTCCGATATGCGCTTTGAAATTAGCGCGGCTATGTCGCGCGGAGGCTTGCCCTCGTGCTTTGTAAGCAGCATTGCGACGTTGGTCGAGAAGTCGCCGAACTCCTCCTTCTTAGACTGGTCTACGGTAAAGGCCGGCAGAGCAGACTCTTGGGTCTTAAGCTCTCCGGCTGCGTGCGCGGCTTTTAGTGCGGTTTTGATTATCTCGCTGATGTCTTTTTTCATTTTCCGTTCTCTGTTATCTCTTTAAATAGCTCCGGCCTGCGTCCCTTTTACAGGTTCCTTAAGGCC
>JADFVP010000074.1 GCA_015222595.1 Pseudomonadota bacterium | reverse complement strand
TCCAGTATCGGTTATTAATAGAAACTTATTATATTTTGATGAGGATTACAACTGCGGACTTTAGGAAATACTCTTGAATTGATGGCCGGAACACCCTACCTGCTAAACGCTCTGCGTACCCAGAAGACGTAGCTACTGCCTAAGAGCGCAATACCTATGCTGATGTCGAGTATGGCCACTGCGAGAAGAAAAGAGTAGTTGCCCTCCGCCGAATGCGAGAGGTAGCCGCCGAGATAGATCATGCAGAAGAGGAAGATAAAGAACCACGCCCTGTAGAAGTTCCATATCTTCGGGCTCCGAAGTGCGGCGATACGCTCAAGGTTGCTCTTGCACGCCCTGTTGAAGAGGTAGGCCGCCTTGAGCGCGCCGAGCCCGATACCTAAAAGGGCTGCGAGCCGCCAGCCCATGCCGCCCGTATTCATGACACCGGCGGCCATTATAAGGGAAAAGCCCTTTAGCGTAAGCGCAACCCCGCCGCAGTACCAGACAATAGCGGCGCAGATATTTAACGTTCTGACGGAGGCGATCATAGTAAAAGGTCCGGTAAAGGGTCCGAAGTTTGGGGAGTCTGTTGCCGAAGGGCCATTAAGCGGCCTTTTTGCCCAGAAGTCCGACTATGGCCTCCTTGACGTCGCCGAGGTCTACACCGGTCTCCATGCAGTAGCCGTGAGGCCGCTTATTGACTATGGCGTAGACCGGCAGCGGGAAGGCGTCCTGAATACCGCTCGTGAGGTCGCGCTCGCAGGCAACGGCTATCACAACATGCGGGCGGTCTTCATAGACCTTGCGCCGCGCCACCGTGCCTCCTGTCGAGATAAAGAGGTCTATACCGTACTCGTGGGCAAGGTCCAGTAGGTTGCCGACCTCGCACTTGCCGCACCCGGCGCAGTTCTCGACATTGCGCGTAACCTTTATCTTGCAGTCGTCGAACTGAATGCAGTGCGGCATCAGTATCAGAATTCTCTCAGGCTTGATTTTGCGCCCCATCAGGCGAACCATCTGGTTGTTTATCGCCAAAAAGGCCTGCTCTATCTTTATCTTCGGGGTTCTGACGATGCCTCCTACCATAACCATGAGCGGCAGAAATAGCTTGAAGAGGCCCCAGCGAAGGAGCTTTGAGCGCAAGAGGCGCGTAGCCACCACGCCGCTCTCGGCATGCTGGCCCTTAAGAGCCGCAAGCGTTATAAAGAGCGCACCGGTCAGTACCAGCACGGCTCCAGCCACCAAAATAGCGCCCGTTATAAAGGGCAGGGCCGGATGGATATTACCGAGACCTATGGTCGGGATGAACCAGAGCAAGAAGCCGAGTGCAACTATACCGACGCTCGAAGCCGCAAGAAGGGCTAAAAAGGGCCCGACCCCCGGCTTATACTCCACAGAGGCCGAACTGCCCTGCCATTTATTCGTTGAATTCATCAAAGAAACCTTCCAAAACTTATAACTACCCGTAAAGACAATCGATCAGAAAAGAGGCACTGTTATTGAACCTACTTCCGCCCTCTTCAAAAATACTCCCATTATGGGCTTTTGTCAATTCAGCGCAGACTATTAGCCAAACCGCTCGCCGGGGGCCACCCTGTATCCGGCTGCAAAGTCGCGCGCAGCCATGCGCCGCTTGTCCTGCGGCTGAAGCTCCGTTACCTCGTAGACACCTCGGCCGCACTTTACGACAACCGCATCCGGAGAGACGGAGAGAATCGTGCCGGGCTCTATGCTACCGTCTGCCGTGCCGGGGGCGAGTTCAGGTATAGCTGCAACGCGCCCGGAGTGGATCTTCAAGAGCTTGCCCTTGTACTCGGTAAAAGTGCCGGGCCAGGGAGAAAAACCGCGAACAAGGTTCGCTATCTCTTCCGCGCTCATAATCCACTTTATTTTGCCGTCGCTCTTTTTTAGTGTCGGGGCGTAGGTGGCTAACGTGTCGTCCTGCGCCACCGGCTCTATCTTGCCTGCTTCCATCCCCTCTAGAGTCTCTACAAGCAGTTGGGCGCCAAGGGCCGAGAGTCTGGTGAAAAGCTCCCCTGCGGTCTCGTCCTCGCCAATAGAGGTCTCGCTCTTCAAGAGCATCGCTCCTGTGTCCATCCCCGTGTCCATCAGCATCGTGGTGACCCCGGTAACCGTGTCTCCTGATGTGATGGCGTAATTTATGGGAGCCGCGCCCCGGTGGCGCGGCAGAAGCGAGGCGTGGACGTTTATGGAGCCCTTACCGGCTATATCGAGTACAGAGGCGGGCAGAATTCTGCCGTAGGCGATAACTACGGAGTAGTCTGGCGCGAGTTCTTTCAACTGAGCGATAAAGGCCGGGTCTTTAACCTTTGTGGGCTGGAGCACCTCTATGCCCTCTGCCAGCGCCGCGACCTTAACAGGGGTCTGCACTACCGAGCGGCCCCGCCCCTTTGCACGATCCGGCTGGGTCACAACGGCTACGACCTCGTGCCCGGCCTCGACTATCGCCTCTAACGTCTGTACGGCAAAATCCGGCGTGCCCATAAAGAGTATCTTTGCCACTGTTGTATCTCCTGTTGTATCCCCTATGTATCTCCTGAAAACCAGGAACCCTTTTGAGTGCTGAAGAGTTCATGAATAAGTATGAGGGAAACTTCCGTAGAAAGTTTCCCCCGCTATCCCAGCCAGAAAGATAAAAGACAAACGACGGTGCGGCCAAAACCGACGGGCTCGGCTACAGGGCCCGCTGCTCGGCCTCAAAGGCCTTCTTCAGCTTTCTCTTAATATACTCCCGCTTGAGCCTCGACAGCCTATCGATAAAGAGCACGCCGTCTAAGTGATCTATCTCGTGCTGCAAGGCAATGGCAAAGAGGCCTTCGGCCTCAACCTCAACGGCGTTACCGTCTCTGTCGAGAGCTGAGATGCGAACCGTCTCGAAGCGTTGAACCTCGGCAGTAATACCGGGCACGCTGAGACAACCCTCCTCAAACTTTGTCTTGCCCTCTTTCTCTATCAATTCCGGGTTGACGAATGCTACCAGGTTTGCGCCCTGCGACCTTTGGTACCGGGGCGCGTCGTCGTTAAACTCTTCGTTCGGATCTTCGGGCGGATTATCGTTAAGGTCTTGGTCTGCGCCCTCTTTCCGGCTTTCAAGTATGCCTTCGTACCCGGCAGAGGTTGTACAAGAGTCGTCGTTATCCGGGGTGCCTTCAAAGTCGTCGTCGGCAGGCTCCACCTCTTCGGGAATATCGAGCACGATAATGCGCTTATCGACCCCTACCTGCACGGCGGCAAGCCCTATACCCCTGTTGGCGTACATGGTCTCGACCATATTGTCGATCAGCTCGGTTATCTCGTCCCAGTTCTCGGCCTCGGCGTCAACCGGCTTTGCGATAGTAGTGAGGAACGGGTGCGGGTATTTTAAGACTCTAAGTAATGTCATCCTTTTAATTATATACTATTTACGCCTACTTATTAAGAATTTTTTGTCCGTACACCGGCGGCTGGAAGCCTCTTTATCGTAGACCGAAACACAGCCTTGCACTCGACACGGAGCGAGCCTCCTATACAACCTGGCTAGAGAGCGCTCTTTGCCCTCTTGCCATACCGCTACTGCCTATAGTAGTATCTGTCCATGGAACTCTTCGACCAAGACGGCACAGGACAGGGAAATACGAGCAGCGGGGCTTTACCCGGTGCTCCTCTGGCCGAGCGGATGCGCCCGGTGACGCTCGACGAGTTCGTGGGGCAAGAGGGAATAGTCGGGCCCGGTAGGTTTCTCCACAAGGTAGTTGAAAGCAAGGAGCTGCCCTCCATTCTCCTCTGGGGCCCTCCGGGCACGGGCAAGACAACGCTCGCGCGAATAGTGGCGCACTCGACCGGCGCGGAGTTCGTCGAGTTCTCTGCCGTGCTCTCTGGCGTTAAGGAAATTCGAGAGGTGATGAAGGTCGCCGAGCGCAGACGGGCGACCGGAACAAGAACAGTGCTCTTTATCGACGAGATACACCGCTTCAACAAAGCGCAGCAGGACGCATTTCTAAAGAGCGTCGAAGAGGGCGTAATCGTGCTCATCGGCGCCACCACAGAGAACCCCTCCTTCGAGGTCATCACGCCGCTGCTCTCAAGGTGCACGGTGCTGGTCTTGGACCCGCTCGGCCCGGAGTCGATCATAGAGATATTAACGCGCGCAATTACAGACGAGCAGCGCGGTCTCGGCAAAGCAACCGTGGTAGACGCAGACGCTATAGAGCTGATAGCCGACAGAGCGCACGGAGACGCCAGAAGCGCGCTCGGCGCACTCGAAGCCGCCGAGATGCTAACTGAAAAGAGCGATGGAGTACGCCGCATTACGATAGCCCACGCCACAGAGGCGATGCAGACCACTGCGCTGCCGTATGACAAGAACGGCGAAGAGCACTATAATATAATCTCGGCCTTTATAAAATCGATGCGCGCAACCGACCCCGACGCCGCGCTCTACTGGCTCGCGCGCATGATAGAGGCCGGAGAAGATCCGCTCTTTATCGTCCGACGAATGGTCATATTCGCCTCCGAAGATGTCGGCAACGCCGCGCCCGGCGCGCTCTCTTTAGCCGTGGCAACAAAAGAGGCCATCGCGTTTATCGGCATGCCGGAGGGCTGGATCCCTATGGCGCAGTGCGCCGCCTACCTCGCCACCGCGCCAAAATCGAACGCCACCTACGCCGGTTACAAGGCCGCTATGGCGGACGTAAAGAAGTTCGGGCCGCTGCCCGTTCCGACCGAGATTCGCAACGCTCCGACCAAATTGATGAAGGAACTCGGCTACGGCAAGGGGTATCAGTACCCGCACTCCAGCGACGGCGCCATTAACGAACAGACCTGCCTGCCGGAGAAGCTTAAGAGCCGCACCTACTACAGCCCCACCGACAGGGGGCACGACGCTAAGATACGCGAGACCCTTAAAATAAAACAGGAAGCAAAAAGCAAAGTCGAGAATATAGAGAACGACTGAGGTCATAACAAAAGGTATAAGAAGACAAGCGAGCAACCAGAGCCCTTCATATAAAGACCGGAGGTATGTAATGACAAAGAGATACGCACTGAGCGCAATTGGGCACGACAAGCCCGGCATAGTCGCCGCCGTTACGGGCCCGCTCCACAAGCACGACGCGAATATCGAAGACTCCAGTATGTCGATACTCGAAGACGAGTTCGCAGTCATACTGATAATGACCATGGACGAGCACCATGTCTCGTCGCTAAAAGAGGCCATCAAGGGTGTCGAGTCTACCACCGGCCTGACCTTCAACATAAAAGAGATACCGGAACTTATTGGAGAACCGGCAGAGGTGGAGCCGACCCACGTGATAACCCTGCATGGGGCCGACGCCGGAGGGCTCGTCTACAGAACCGCAGACCTGCTTGCCGAGAACAAGATAAATATTACCGACCTTCAGACAAAGAGGCTGCGCGGCGAAGAGGGAGACATCTATATAATGATCTTAGAAGTGGTGCTCTCAGACGACGCTACCGACTCCTCAGACCTCGAGAAAAAGCTCAATACCTTGGCCACAGAGCTTGGCGTTACTATAAAGATCGCTGCGGTAGAAGAGCACGATCCGCTCTAAGCAAGGCCGCCACTTTAGGCACTGCAAAAATCTAGGCAAACGAAACCATGCCCCCATTAAAAATAGTAAAATATCCTAACAAGACGCTTCAAGAACGCTCCGAAGGGGTTGTAGAGGTTGACGCCGAAGTTTCGCTCTTCATAGACGACCTTGTTGAGACGATGCGTGGCTCCACCGGGGTTGGTATTGCAGCTCCGCAGGTCGGGCGGCTGCTGCGCATAATAGTCGTGGACGTAACGCCCAAAAATCCTGGCCACGGAGAACTCGTGCTTATTAACCCGAAGATCACCGCACAGAGCGGCAAGAGAAAGGGGCGCGAGGGCTGCCTCTCTGTGCCGGGCTTTATCGCCAACATCAAAAGGTCTAGGAAGGTGACGGTCAGCGCGCTCGACAGAGACGGTGAAGCGGTCGAAATAGAGGCGAGCGGCTTCGAGGCCGTGGCGCTCCAGCACGAAATTGACCACCTCGACGGTATCCTCTTCCTCGACCACATAACAGACATGAAACGCGACCTCTTGAAGCGCAAACCAGAAGAGGACTAGACCTGCCGTCTGGCCATCCTTCCTCTATATGTAATTAGTATTTCTTCCTGAACTAAACACTTTTCATCCCTACCTCCACACGCAATACTTCTACTGGAAATAAACAAAACCCACCGACCATTAAGGCCAGTGGGCTTTGGGACTTACTTTTATTTTGGTGCTACTTCTTGAATCTTCTTCTCACGAACCCAAGCCCCACAAGACCACTACCTAAGAGGAGAAGGGTGGAGGGTTCGGGCACGGCTGTAGTTTCATAAGCAAGGAAAGTCTTACCAGTCGTCCCGTAGAAGAGCGATGTACCGCCGGAAACCGTTGATACCTCAGATGGAGCAGCATAGCTAAAGGTGCTCACACCAGTAGTAAAGAGGTCCGTTGCGATTTGGGAGCCAGTAGCTGTGTGCCAGCCACCATCAAATAAATCGTTAACGAGACTCATGCTACTACCCAACCCGGTTAGAGCAGAGTTGATATATCCATTATTTGTCGGGAAGTTACTATTTTCTCCCAAGAAGAAAATATCCCCACCAAAACCGGACATCGCTGTGATCTCACTTGCGGTATAGGCAGCGCTGGGCAGAATGCTGACGAACAAATCAACTCCTGTGAGCGCGCTAGCAGTGATTGGCCCGCTAAAAATTGAGGAACTGACACCAGCTATACTGTTATAGTAGGTGTTAACGGAAGTATCCCAACTATACGTTGTAATGTCTTGTATAGCAACGGTACTTCCGCCCTGTAAGATGTTCTGGAAAAACTGTTGGTTTCCAGAGTCTACCGATACCCCTGAGCCAGTTAGGGGTTGGGTTAAATTGCCGTCACCAGACAAAAAGATTGTAGTCGCATGTGAGAAAGTTACGCTCCCAAACACCAAAATTCCAGATACTGCTGCCATTAGCAGTACCTTGCTAGATAAAAAACTGGTTTTATTCTTCATGCTGCTTAACATCTATTACCTCCCAATTGTTTAATTTGCTGAATTTAGCAATCAATATTTATGGCCAGCTAACCTGTTTACTTTTTTAATATAATAGTGCAAATACCGTACCAACACTACAAGTGTCCGATTTTACTAGAGAGTCAAGGAGTGCTATCCCTTAAGAGTGTAAGAATTTTCGACATATAATGTGCTATATTCTACATTAAGTGCATTTTGTTTAATGACTTACGCTGCGTTGCCTGGTGTAAAGACTATTTGCATTGTTTGAGAATTTTATACAAAAATATCAGGCAGGACTCCCACGGTTGCTCGATTAGTAGTTTATTTGATTATAAACCAAAACAATGCAGAAAATGTTCCTACCGTATATCGCTGGATAGGGCGGTTATCGAGAAGGTGCAATACTTCTTCTGGTAATCGATAGTTCTCAACCTTGCCCTGAAGCGTCTGTTTGTAGGTGAACGGCACAACTT
>JADFVP010000073.1 GCA_015222595.1 Pseudomonadota bacterium | reverse complement strand
GTAACGGAGTCTATAAGCGCCGGGTCGTCGTACTCTGTCGTGGCGTTCAAGGCCGTGAAAGTGAAGGACCAGTAGGGGCCGTACGAAGTGGAGAGGGCCAAAGAGATTATGTTGTACTCTATTGGAGCACGCGAGAGGTGTATGTTCACCGCATTATCTGTTATCTGGACCCCTTTGTTGAGAGAGTAGTTGTCTGTTATAGACAGGGACGATCTCTTGCCTATATCGGCATGTGCGCTTACGCTGGCCCCATTGACGTCGTAGTCGAGCGCGGGTTTATCATGGTGAAAAAAGGAGGTCATGGTATATGAACCCGCGAAACTGTACGCCTTGCCGGTGTACCGCATAGACAGAGATGGAGTTACCGTGCTCTTGAACATACCATCCTCGCCTACGCTCCTCGGGTTGAGTTCCGGGTTGGAGTCATAGGCCTCTTGCAGCGAAAGCGAAGGCTGAATAGTAAATGCGGCCTCAGCGACTGCGCTGCCGAGACAGCTTGACAAGAGTACGGCGATAGCTACTATTTTAGCTTTACGGAACAAAGATAGTGTCTCCCGGTCTAAGTATGTACTGGTTGTTCGGTTTCGACCCGACCTTTACGAGGTTGTCGAAGCGGATGCGCACCTTCCCAGCCTCTTTAGCGCCGTAGCCCTCTTCTCTTACGAGCACCATCTTGTTCTTCGACGCGTACTGCGAGAATCCTCCGGCCATTGCAATGGCCTGTAGAATCGAAGTGCGCCTTTTGAGCGTGTAGCTGCCGGGCTTTATGACTTCGCCCAATATGTAGACCTTGACGCTGTTTACCTCTAATACGATCACGGAGACCACGACGGTCTCTTGAAACTCCTTGAGGCTGTCTATTATTCTGTCTCTTAGCTCACTCGGCGTTAGCCCTGCGGCGCTGATGTCGCCTACAAGTGGTAACGAAATGACTCCGTCTGGCCTGACGGTAACAACCTTGGAGAGGTCGTCGTTGCGCCAGACCGATATTTCGAGCACATCTTCGGGGCCCACCTTATAGAGGTGGGCTGCTCCGCTGTGTGCGACCGGCGTATCGGTCTTCTCGGCTGCCGCCAAGCCGTTGGTCGCCATACAGGTGGTAATAAGCACCAGTAGTATCAGGCTGCCAAGCGTTGCTCTAACTCTTTTATAGATAGTCATTTTCTGTTCCATTACCCGTTGTTGTTAACTAGGAAACTATTTCGGTGGAGACTACTTTAATGGTGACTACTTTAATAGTTCAAGCCCGTATGAGTAAGTGTCTTTTGCTATTCTCTTGGACCACATAGTCTTTGCCGTTGCCTCTATGCCGAGTTCGTCTATAACAAGATTGAGCACAGTGTCTTCGGTAAGCAGGCGTCCTTTATAGACGATGCGCGCACCTGTCTCGGAGTAGTCCTTCAGCTTTGCCCGGACCTTGTGGCCGTGAAGTGTGAAGTTGAAGTCGAAGTTAGCAACGAGCCGTTGCTTGCCTCTTTGGTCGAATATAACAAAGCCGCAGTAGTGGCAGACAAGAGTGTCGGTCTCTTTCAAGGCATAAAAGGCCTTGTTGCACTCGGGGCATATACGTATTTCCATAGCAGAGTGAACTCCTGAAAAGTTACTGCTTTAGATATTCTATAAGTAGGTCCGGTAGGTCTATGTAGCGGATAGTCATGCATATGCTACAGAAACAATTATATATTGTCTATAGGCCTATGACAATACATCGTCGGTATATTTTATACATTATTGGTATTAAGTCAATAGTATACCACCTTTATACAACTAAAGTAGTACGCCGGTTTATATTTTCAAAATAGAGAGCGCTGAAAGGAAG
The DNA here is from genome assembly GCA_015222595.1 of Pseudomonadota bacterium. Lineage (GTDB taxonomy): Bacteria > Desulfobacterota > GWC2-55-46 > GWC2-55-46 > JADFVP01 > JADFVP01. The sequence goes on along the minus strand of JADFVP010000073.1, from coordinate 13,254 downwards.
TGTGTGCAGAGGTGAGTAGTGGCGGCTCAATAACCTGTTGGTTAAAGAAAGTTACCGCTCATGTCCTGCTTCTTTATGGCGAAGGTAATAAGCTCGGAGCGGTTCTTCATGTTGAGCTTTCTGAAGATTCTGTAGAGGTGGGTCTTTACGGTCGGCTCCGAGATGTTGAGCTGCTGCGCTATCTCTTTGTTCCTGTACCCTTTAGCGATTAAGTCCACTACGTTCTTTTCTCTATTCGTCAGCTGTGCCGACTTTTCGCTTCCGAGGGCGTTTAGGCCGAAGACGAGGTTCTTGACAGTCTTCTTGTCTATCCAGATATCTCCGGCGGCCACGGTCTCTATTGCGCTCTGCATAAGCTTGGAAGTAGAGTCGCCGAGCAGAACTCCGCTTACCTGCTTCTTCAGTATAGCCGTTACTATGTTCTCTTTACCGCAGTTCGTGTCGAGCAGAATAAAGGGCAGCTTCGTCTCGTCGGCAGGAATTGATCCGAAAGAGTTGTAGAGGCACGTCATGTCGGTGAGTATGACGTGCGGTCCGATCTTTTTCCATTCCTTAAGAGTAAACTCGGAACCGGTCTTGAGAACGTGCACAACCGCCATCTTCTTTTTACCTTCTATCAGGCCTGATATGGCCTCGGAAAAGAGCATGTTGGAGAATGCGAGCATGACTTTTATCATAAAACGGTACTCTCTTGAAAGTTGCGTTGTCTGACAGATCGAAGAGGAGTCGAGTAACGGATCGCAGGGGTGTTGGAATACTGTTATTTGTTATACTTAGATAATCGGTAATCTGCTACTTTTCTTTAGTTTATTGCCGGGTCTATCTTCTCTGCTTTTCCGGTCTGACGTGCAAAAGTCACATCTTACATCTCCGTCGGCTAGTATAATCGATTCTCTTAAACGAGCAAGAAGAGCGTGCGCTAGAGCCGACTGTCATGAGAGTGTTAAGCTACCACAGACCTCTTTATAGTTCAACAGGCTTTAGCCTCGCCCGCCGCTTTACTCTCAACTTAACAGACATTGCATCTGGCCGCACGTTATGGCGCTGACAATGCTAAGCACCTTGACTTAAGAGCATCGGTGGATGTAAAGTATCAAGGTGGTAATTCTCATAGTACGGCATAAAAGAAGAACCGTATCTATTTCGTCATACCTTACCTTCTGGAGTTATCTATGCGTAACCAAAACAGTAACTTACCCGATTCTCTTTCTGTTTCGTCAAGAGAGTCCGCCTCAGGGCCTATGCTGAAATCACTCTTAGCCCTTTTGTGCGTACTATCTATGCTGGGGCTTCCTGCGACTGCCAAGGCACAGACCGTTTCTATAGATGAGGCCTGCAGGCGCGCAGCCAGCGGCCACGAAGATGTACGCATTGCACGCCAAGGGGTTGTGAGCGCTAGAAGCGCAGTCTCCAAGGCGACTTCGCGCATGCTGCCCTCTTTGACGGCCGAGGGATCCTTTACCCGGTACTCGGAGCAGCAGAGTGCAGGCGATACCCTGTTACAGCCCGATGATTCGGCCAGTGTCTCTGTGCGTATAAGTCAGACCCTCTTTTCCGGCGGCTCCAAGCTAAGCGCCAGAAGGGGCGCGAAGCTCGGGGTGGAGCGCAGCCGCCGTCAGCTAGACGGCACCAGGGAGGCAGTACTGCTCTCTACCACTCGCGCGTACTACAACGCCTTGAAGGCAACCCGCGACCTTGAGCTTAAGGCCGCTGCCGTTAAGAGAGCTGGAGAGAGAAAGCGCGTCGCTTCGGCGCGCTTTAGTGTCGGAGAGGTAGTAAAGAGCGCTGTTTTAAGGGCAGAGGCCGAGGTGGCCGGAGCCGAGGCCGAGTTTATTAAGGCCAAGAGCACAATGAAGGACACCAACAACAGGCTCAAGCGCATAATAGGCGTTACCGGAGAGCTAGAGCTGGTAGAGCCGGAGATCGGCTCTGCAGTCAACGAAGGGGTTGACGAGCTTATAAAACTGGCCCTGAAGCGCAGGCTCGACTACAAAGAGAGTCTGCTCTATAGAGGAATAGCCTCAGAGGGAGTAAAGGAGGTACGCGGTACTTTTTTACCCACTTTGAAGCTGGAAGGCGTCTACAACTGGTACGATAAGGACCCTAAAACCACCTTTTTTCAGGAAGAGTCGCTCTCTGCGTCGCTTGTTTTATCGTACCCGCTCTTTGAAGGGGGCCTCCGGCGCGCCGAGATGAAGGAGGCGCGGAGCAAGGTTCGTGTGGCCGAGCTTGAGGTTATAGCCGCTACGCACGACATAGAACTTGAGGTTCGCGAGGCGTACAACCGCATGGAGTCTGCGGTGGCTGTCATCGAGGCGTACAGAAGGCAGCTCTCTTTTGCCGAGGAGGACTACAAGATGGTCTTCGAGCAGTTCAAATTCGGCCTCGCTACTACAGTAGACGTAATAGACTCCGATACCGAGCTTCTCGGAGCCGAGCGCTCACTTATGAACTCTACCTACGACATGCAGATGGCGATTCTGGAGCTTAAGTACGCGGTAGGCACGCTCTTGGATGATTACAAGTAAGTGCCTGTCTTATCAGCTCTTTATCTTCTTCTAATACATATAGATACCTTTACACTTCTTACCCATGAACCTGAAGTTCCTTTTCAGGGCCGTTATAACAATTTTTTTGCCGGAGGTCTTCTCAGATGATACGGATTTTACGAAGTCTTACTCTTGTAGTGGCTGTGCTGCTGCTCTTAGCAGTTACGGGCCACGCTGAAACGGATAAAGATAAGAAGGGAGAGAAGCGCTCAGGCGGGCCTCCTCCGGCCCGTGTCGTTACCACCGTTGCCACGGTTGCCATGGTGGCCCCGGAGGCCGAGTACATAGGCACGGTCTTCTTTCAGGAGGTCTCCGACATAGCGAGCGAGGTAAAGGGCAGGATAGAGACCGTCAACTTCGAAGAGGGGCAGAGGGTAGGCGCCGGAACAAAGCTCATACAGATAGATTCCGAGATACTGGCAAGCTCTTTGATGGCCACGCGCGCCACTTACGGGCAGGTGGGGGCCAATCTTGAGAAGGCTCGCATCGATTTTAAGCGTATAATGAGGCTCTACGAGAAGCAGCTTGCGAGCGGCAAGGATTATGACGAGTATCGGTTCAGGGTAAAGGTTCTAGAAAAACAGCTCGCCTCGCTCAGGGCCGAAGTGGCTCAGATAAAGGCCGAACTGAACAAGAAGTCGATTCGCGCGCCATTTGGCGGCGTTATACTCAAAAAACATGTCGACAGAGGAGAGTGGCTCTCTCCGGGCTCTCCTGTTGCGACGCTAGCCAAGGACGATATAGTCGAAATAGTAGTGAACGTTCCTGAAAATGTCGTTGCTCATTCGAGCGTAGGCATGGTCGTAGAGATAGACGTTGCAGGCCGCTCCATTAAGGGCGTTGTAGCCGCTATTATTCCCAGAGGCGACGTTGCCACGCGGACTTTTCCGGTAAAGATACGCGTAGATAACCGCTACAACCTTATTGAGGGCATGGCGGCAAAGGTACGGCTGCCGAGGGACGAACGCATTGAGGCGACTGTCGTGGACCGCGACGCTGTTATAAACTCGCGCGGCAAGATGGTCCTCTGGACTGTTAAGGGCGGCAAGGCGGTAATGGTACCCGTAAAGGTTATCGGTTACGACGGATCAATGGCTGGAGTGTCGGGCGCAGGTCTCGGCAAGGGCGCCGTGGTTGTCATAAAGGGTAACGAGCGGCTGAGGCCCGGCCAGGCAGTAGCAGTAGTAGGCGAGGGCGGTGAGCCTAAAGAGCCCACTGACAAGAGTGGCAAGCCTGTGAAGCCTAAGCAATAATCCCTGTTCTTTAGCGCAGAAGTAAAATAGGTGATACTTTACTTTTAAGAGCTAGTCTTAATTAGTTAAGCTAACTGCTGGTATAATATTGAATTTATGAATCTGGTTGAGTACTCTATAATTAGAGACAGAGAGCTGGAACAGTTTCTTAAGGCGGTAATCAAACAAGTATGAATCTAGTAGAGTACTCAATAAGCAGAGACAGAGAGCTGGAACAGTTTCTCAAGGCGGCAATCAAACAAGTATGAATCTAGTAGAGTACTCTATAAAAAAGCCTGTTACGGTTATTGTGGGTGTAATCCTGCTGGTGCTCTTTGGCGCTATCGGGCTCTTCAGCATGCCGTACCAGTTGAGCCCCACGGTCACTGAGCCTGAGATTACGGTCACGACCCTCTGGCCGGGTGCGACCCCGTACGAGATAGAGCGCGATATTATTGAGCCGCAGGAGCAGGTTCTCAAGGGAATCCCCGGCCTTGTGCAGATGGAGTCCTCATCGTTTAACAATCAGGGCAGTATAACGCTAAGGTTCAAGGTCGGCACGGCTTTGGACGGTGCGCTCCTCAGGGTATCGAACAAGGTCAACGAGGTTCCTGACTATCCAGAAAACGTCGAGAAGCCGTATATTAACGCCTCCGGTTCGGACGCCAGTCCGGTCATCTGGATGATCTTCCGCGCGCAAGCCGACAACCCCACCCCTATTGCCACTTACAGGACCTTCTTCGAGGATGAAATTCGCCAGCATATCGAGCGCGTAGACGGCGTTTCCGACCTCTTTATCTCCGGCGGCACTGAAAAAGAGATGCATATAGTCGTAGACCCGGAGAAGCTTGCGGCATACGGCATTACAATGACCCAGATAATGGAGGTCTTGCGCAGCGAGAACGTCAATATCAGTGCCGGAACAATGGGTCTTGGGCGCAGGAATTATCGTATAAGGATGGTAAGCGAGCTAAAATCTCCCGATGAGATAGGCACTATTATCTTGAAATCCACTGGGCAAAGGAGAGTGAGCCTCTCCGACGTTGCGCTCATCGGTTTTGGGTACGAAACGCCTAGCGTAGCGATGATGCACAATATGACCGAGGGAATAGCGGTCGGGGTGAAGCCGGAGCCCGGGGTCAATATTCTAGAGCTTACCGAGAGCGTAGAGGCGGTTATAGACGAAGTGAACTCGGTTCAGCTTGCAGGCAAAGGGGTCTACATCGACTGGGTCTACGACCAGAGACCGTACATAAACGGCGCTATCGACCTTGTGCGCCAGAACATAATAATCGGCGGAATTTTAGCGATTATCGTGCTGCTGCTCTTTCTCCGTAGCGCGGCCTCTACGCTCGTAGTGGCAGTTGCCATACCTATCAGTATCTTCGGAACGTTTATAGTCATGAACGGCCTCGGGCGGAACCTCAACGTCGTCTCTCTGGCGGGAATCTCCTTTGCGGTCGGTATGTTGGTAGATAATGCCATTGTCGTGCTTGAAAACATCGACCGCCACAGAAGGATGGATAAAAGTCCCTTTCGCGCCGCCTACGACGGCACCACAGAGGTCTGGGGAGCTATCTTCGCCTCTACCGTTACGACCGTAGCAGTCTTTTTACCGGTAGTATTCATTAAGGACGAGGCAGGCCAGCTCTTTCAGGACATTGCCATTGCCATCACCGTCTCGGTCATCTTGTCCCTCATAGTTTCTGTAACTGTTATACCGATGCTCTCAAAACTGCTCTTTTCGTTAGGCTTAAAAGGCAGGGGCAGCGGCGTCAAGAGTAGTGAAGAGGCTGTTAATAACGAAAATGCCAAACCGTTAGAGCTTTTTGGACGTCGGGTCGTAGAGAGCTATATGGGTCTGCTCGGTACGGTCTTAAAGACAAAGACGCACCGTATAGTTACCGTTGCCGTGCTCGTGCTCTTTGCCGTTGGCTCTACGTGGCTACTGATGCCGAAGATGGAGTACCTGCCGCAGGGCAACCGTAACCTTGTGATAAATATACTTATTCCTCCTCCGGGGCTCTCTTACGATGAACGGCGCGGGATTGGCGAGCATATCTTCAAGGCCGCAGAGCCGCATATTCATGCCGACCACAAGGGGCTGCCGCCGATAGAGAACATGTTCTACGTCGGCGGAGAGCGCATGATGCTCTTCGGGGCAACCTCAGAGGATATGAGCCGGGCCAAGGAGTACATACCCTTCTTTACCAATATAATCTACTCTATCCCAGGCATGTTCGGTATATCCATGCAGGCGGGAATCTTCCAGAGCGGGCTTGGCAGGGGCAGAACCATAGATGTAGATATCAGCGGCGGAGACCTCAACCAGATTGTGTCCGTTGCCGGCACGATGTTCGGTATGTTGAAGCAGAGCATGCCTACGGCGCAGATACGCCCCATACCTTCGCTCGAACTCCTCTATCCGGAGGTTAGGCTGCTCCCTGAGCGCGACCGGCTAAAGGCCGCTGGGATGAGTTCCAGAGATCTCGGCATCTTTCTCGACGTACTGATGGACGGGCGCAAGATCGGGGACTTTAAAGAGGAGGGGAAGAAGAAGATAGACCTTATCTTGAAGACCTCGAGAACCGACATCAAGACCCCGGAAGACCTCCATAACGCCCCTGTGGTGACACCGCGCTCCAACATAGTGCCGGCGTCGTCGCTCTCTACTCTCGTGCGCACTACAGGCATAACCCAGATTCGTCACCTTGAGCGGCAACGTACCGTAACTCTTGAGATAACCCCGCCGGAATACCTTGCGCTCCAGACCGCTATGGAGAGTATAAGGGATGAGGTTATTCCGGGTGTCAAGGCCACAGGAGTAGCCTCTGGCGTCAATATAGAGCTTAGCGGAGCTGCGGGAAAACTTACCGAGACGCGCCGCGCGCTCCAGTGGAATTTTCTTTTGGCGGCAGTAATAGTCTACCTGCTTATGTCGGCTATGTTCGCCAACTTTATCTACCCTATAATAATTCTCTTTACCGTACCTCTGGCCGCTGCCGGTGGGTTTATCGGGCTCAAACTCGTAAATCTGCTCTTAACGCCTCAGCCTCTGGATATTCTGACAATGCTCGGCTTTGTTATCCTGATAGGTGTTGTGGTAAATAACGCGATACTTATAATCCATCAGGCGCTAAATAATATCAGGCACAAGGGCATGGCCCATGCCGAGGCGGTGCGCGAGTCGACGCGGTCTCGTCTGAGACCGATCTACATGAGCGCATTTACCTCTATTTTCGGCATGTTGCCTCTGGTAGTGGCACCCGGGCCCGGTAGCGAACTCTACAGGGGCCTTGGCAGCGTGGTGCTCGGAGGGCTGGCTGTCTCGACCATCTTCACGGTATTCATCATCCCGGCGCTCCTGCTCTTTGTCATAAAGCGCGAAGAGGTGGGGAGGGACAAGGAGGCCGAATAATCGAATATTCGTTGATTGAAATCAACGAGTGTGCTATTTTTTTGGTATATAATAGATCCAGGCTAATACGAATAGACTGTACTTCAAGGGGGATATAAGGACATGGATATAGAAGAGATTAGCGGAGATATGACCACCGGAGTAGTTACCGAGACCTGGCCTGCCACGAAAGAGGTCTTCAGCTCTCACTTTGGAACCGGCTGCTTTACCTGCCCGGCCTTTGGGGACGAACCGATCTCCATGGCCTGCGCAATGCACTCTACCGACCTTGATACGTTCGTCGGTGAGCTGAAGGCCGCTGCTGCGGGCGAGTAAGCAAGTTTCTGTACCAATTTTTGAGAGCCTGCCGGGAAGTGACCGGGCAGGCTCTAGTACATACGAAGACCTGTCGCTATATACTCGGCAGGTCTTTTATATTTCCCCGTAAGCTCTAAACTCAACTTCTCCCGGCAGCATTATCTATTATTTATTGTCAAAGAACTGTAAAGAAGCTTTACACTTCGCCAATAATTGTAATCCACCGATCTATCTACTTTTTTTCTGACTAGCAACCTTCATGCAAGGTTCTGATGTAAAGAACCTTTACAGACTTAGATGTTGAGTGTAGGCAGGAGCGGAACCGTACAGATTAAAAACCGTTGTACATCAGCAGGTTGACGGTTTTTGTTAGAGATCTGAACAATTGGCATGATTCGTGCAAAATTTAATCTCAGAATTGAACACAAGGGCATGGGTGGATCGGTCCTAAGGAAGAGGAGTACATCCTTATTTTTTATTGCAATATATAGAGGAGAAGTACATGAAAATCGGTTTTGGTTTAAAGACTTTTGCAGCAGCGGTAGTCGCATCAACGGCTCTATTTTTAGGAGCAACAAACTCTAACGCGGACATGATCTATGCGATCAACGCCGGCATTAGCGGGCACGGGCAGGTACAGAACGCCGTTAACAACCTCAGTGCCCTTGGGCATACGGTCACTACCGGTAATACGCTTGGTGACTACTCGGCTTACGATCAGGTATGGGATCTGCGTTACAACGGCACCCTTACCGGAGCCGATACTACCGCAATGGGCAACTTTCTCTCTTCAGGCGGTAGTATGTATATGACCGGTGAGGGTTCTAACTTTGATACTTCGAGAAACCTCTCATTGGTCAACTGGGTCAATAGTATCGGCGGTGGTAGCATTGCCCTGGCCGGTGTTGGTAACGGCAATGAGGTTTTTACTGCAGCAGGAGAGAGTCTGCTCAATAACAACCCAAACTCCTTCAGTAGCATAACGTACAACTCAGCAAGAACGTTGTCGAGTTACGGTTCCGGTTTTCTCGCAACCGAGTCCTCTCCGGGGTCCGGAGTTGGCTCGCTCATAGGTTGGGATTTCGGTCAGATTGCAGGAGCAGCAAACTCCCGTATGCTTATCGGTTTTGACATAGAGATCTTCGGCAATGGTATTAACTGGACCGAGAACATGCAGACATACCTTGCCAAGTCCGCCACTGTTCCCGAGCCTTCAACGCTTCTTCTTCTCGGTAGCGGCATAACCGGGCTTGCGTTCGTAAGAAGAAAGTTTAGTAAATAACTACAGATCGATAAGAAATAAAGTTGGGTCTGCCGGGGGGTGTAACCCCGCGCAGGCCCTCTTTTTTATCTGTCCGCTAGCTCTCAGGCATATTGAAGTCTACCCTTGACTATTCAAGAGCACCTGCGTATACTTTACAGTTCTTGCCCCCGTAGCTCAGGGGATAGAGCAATGGATTCCTAATCCATGTGTCGCATGTTCGATTCATGCCGGGGGCACCAATAAATTTAAGGGGTTACGGGTTTTCCCGTAACCCCTTTTCTTTTGTTCCAGCGATAATAGCTAACTCTCTACAGTTGCTATAGCACTGTAGATCACTTTGCAACGGGAGCGGAGAAGAGAAAAACCGCTTGACCTCTCTATGGTATCCTTTATAATAAGAGAGTTATGGTTGAGTGTAAGGAGAAATATTTTCTCGTCTCACCGGGCGAGGAACGCGCAAAGAAGCTGAGAGACGGCGCTCAGCGCTTCCTATGGATGCGCGAGAACGAAGGCCAGTGGGTTCGTATAGTCAATCAGAGCTGGAGAGATCAGCACAAGAGCGACATTATACAGCTCTGCTCCATTGTAGAGAGCCCGCTGTTGCTAGACTGGTCGCGCGCCTACCTCCATAGCAACAGATACCAATCGGGTTGGCTCAACCGCGATGGCCGTTTTTACGGATGTCCGGAAAATTATCACGATAAGCTTGCGTTCTTCGTGCTAGGCATCAAGGTCGGAGATCTGGAGCAGACGGGCTGGGTAAGGGTCAACAACCCGATCTACTATACGCATGAAAAGAGGCTGAGCGAACAGCAGAAGAACTGGCTCTCCTCTAACGGCCACAAGGTATACGATTGACCGGCAACAGCTAGAACCTATTCGTACTCCTCACACTCCTCTCTTTCTGGTAATAAATTAATCCGATTGTTCATTTTTTATACTTCAGTTTCTTTGAAAATTGCTGATATAGTAGTATGCTTAAAAGTATATAAAGGGGATGGAGCTTTATGAGTAAGGTCGAACCGCGCAGCGTGAATCAGCGTAACTTTTACAGGATTGAGTACCCTGTAATTGAACGCCCCCGTTTTATTTCCGACGATAAGAAAGAGTACGAGGTTCTCGATATCTCTGAGAAGGGGATGCGGCTACTCAAGAATGAGGACGCCCCGCTAGAGACCGGCTCTACGCTACAGGGAAGCGTCAAACTCCATACAGCAGGCAAAGTGAATGTTGTGGGTAAGATAATACGTGATACGGAAGATTCTCTGGCAGTAATGCTGCATGTCGGTATACAGTTCAGCCTGATAATAAACGAGCAGCAGTACCTGCAGCAGTTGAACAAGTATATAGATTGAACTATCTCTCTCTCGCACTCTCCTGTCAGCAATCTACTCTTCTGTCAAAAACTCTTTCTATAGGTCTCAAGACGTCTGGCCGGCTTCTCTGTTGAGAGGGGCACGGTTGTTACTTGTACTTGAGCGCTAAAGGGAGTACTTGGGAGAACGCTTCAGGAGTTCGTCGATAGCGACTACAATGCTCTCGATACTTGCCGGTTTGCTCAGGTACTTAAGATTATTCTCTCTGAAGAAACCCTCTCTTTCCGAGGTGATTCTGCCGGTAAAGAAGATAAAGCGCTCATTGACGTCGGGGTAGGTCTCTTTGACCTTATGAAAGAACTCTATTCCTCCCATCTTCGGCATGTCGATGTCCGAGATGGTCACATCGTAGTACTTGTCGCCGAACTTCTCCAGCGCCTCTTTGCCGTTGTGCGCGCAGTCCACCACTCCCTTGCTCTCCAGTATCGCCTTCAACAGCTCAAGAATCATGTTGTCGTCATCCACTACGAGCAGAAATCGGTCTGTCCAGAGGTCGGGCAGGCGCACTATTCTCTCTATAAGTCCCGCAGCCTCTGGAGAGTCTCCAAGCTGATGCAGATAGTTCTCTATGCGCCCTTTATGAGCGTTCATCTTCGCCGGTAGCGTCTCGAACCGGTCCGTTAGTCCTTTGACCGACTTTGTAACGTAGAGCAGGTAGGTGTTCCACTCCGAGTACTCGGCCTCTATGATAGACTCGAGAAACTCTCTCTTGGTGACTTCACCCAGTGGAAACTTGGCCGCGCAGTCGCTAAAGAGCTTGGCGATTCTCCTTTTCGAGTCTACATCCACTTTGACGAGCGAGACAGGGGGTTTTGCGCTCTCGTCCATTTCTCTGTACTGCTTTGCAGTGGCTGCCATTATCTCGGCATGCCACTGCTCGTCCTCTGCCATCTCGCGAGCAAGCCTTGAAAGCTCGGCGTCATCGGAAAAGTACTCTGCGGCTTCGGTGTAGAACTTAGCAGCGCTCTGCTCGAACTCAACTAGCCAGTCTATTATATCCTGCATACTCTTTCTCGCACTTCTGTCTCAGGTTGATGAAGCTTCTATCTAGTAAAAGTATAACAGAACTTATGCTGTTTCGCAAAGTAGTTGAGTGGCCAGTTCGGCCCGGTCCCTTGACAGCTATAACTTCTCCGTATAAGGTTATTACGGTCACGACAGGCTATTTACTTTATCTAGATAAAAGAGTTCGTAAAGAGGTGTTTATGGAGAAGGCAACATTCGCGGCAGGCTGTTTCTGGGGTATAGAGGCAGCATTTGCCAGGGTAGAGGGGGTAGAGTCCACGGCTGTCGGTTATACCGGCGGAGAGTTCAAAGACCCTACCTATGAAGATATCTGTTCCGACGGAACGGGCCACGCCGAAGCGGTGGAGGTTACTTACGACCCTGACAAGGTCGAGTACGAGACCCTTTTGAAGCTCTTTTGGAAGATACACGACCCTACGCAACTCAACAGGCAGGGGCTCGACTACGGCACTCAGTACCGTTCGGCCATCTTTTACCATACGCCTGAACAGAAACAGTTGGCAATGGAGTCGTTAGAGAGGATGCGTCTACAGAAGCATAAGGAGGTAGTCACCGAGATTACTGAGGCAACGCACTTTTACCTGGCTGAGGAGTACCACCAAAGATATTTGGAGAAACGGGGCAAGACGGTCTGTTGAGTCCTGTTCGGATTTGGCAGGTACTACCTGTAGAAGATAGCCCAGAGTACCACTCCAAGGAAGAAGCCGAGCGCAATACGTAAGTACAGCCCCGTGTTGACCTTGCTGTGCTCTCCCGTGGCCTTGCAGTGCGGACACTCCACGTCTCTCGGATCTACCGGCTTGCCGCACTTGAAGCACGCCTTTGTGCGCCGGGTCTTGCGCATCTTGCCGTCTTTTGATACGTCTCCGGGCCGAACCTCATGCTCGTTCTGCTTGTCTTGCTCGTCCTGCTCGTCGTTCACTTCTTCGCTCATCATGCCCTCATCTGCTCTTTTTCTTTTGGTCTGTCAGGCTCATGCCCGACCGGGAAGGTGCGCCAATATTCTTTAATTTCGATACAGTAGCATAAAGGGTGGATAAATTGAAGAGAACTCTTTTGCGCCAATCTAAGCGGCTTCTGCTATGCTGTTTCCGGTCTGTAACTACAGCTCTTTCACCTGACGCCGAGTGCGAAAAGTGTGATAATATAGGTGTGTAAGAGAGAGTACGAAGTAGCTGTTCTGTTTAGCACTGTGCGGGAGTGAATTGGTGGCTATCGACAGAAACATCTCTAGCATAAAAGTACCTAACGATCCGGCTTATATAGACGGAGTTCTCCGGTACTCGGAGTTCATAGCCCGGCGCGCAGGGCTTACAGATACCGAGTGCTCTGAGCTTTGTGTGGCTTTGGGTGAAGCCTGCATGAACGTCGTGCTCCATGCCTTTGGACCTGAGGACGAAGAGACCTATACGGTGCAGTTCGAGAACCTGATAGGGGGAGTAAAGGTAGTTATAGAAGAGATGGGCCTGCCCTTCACCTTCAACAAAGAGTCTAGCGAGGCCGAGGCTCCGGGGCTCCACGCAATAAAGAACAACGTAGACAGAATGGTCTTTATCAACAGGGGCAAGCAGGGCAAGAAGCTTATTCTGTGCAAGTACACGTCAGGACAGCATGTCTCTGAACTCTTTACGGATATTGAGATGAAGAGTTACGAGAGTTGCGCTCTTGAGCCAGAGGAGCGCGAAAAGCTGGAGTACGACATTCACCTGATGACCCCGGAGGAGGCAGGGGAGGTGTCGCGCTGCATCTATATGGCCTACAGGTACTCGTACCTAAAAGAGGATCTCTACTTCCCGGAGCGGATCGTAAGAATGAACGCGAGCGCCCAGATGATCTCTGCCGTTGCTACAATAGAGCGCGAGGGAGGCGGGACCGAGGTTATTGCCCATTTTGCGCTTCTTCCGGCTCTGAACAGAGTGGTTGCCGAAATAGGCGTTGCGGTAACCGTGCCTAAGTACCGGGGGCACGGTATAATGAAGGCGATGCTCGCATTTCTTATAGAGCACGCCCGTGTCCACTCCTTCAAGGCCCTTTACGGCAATGCCTACAGCATGCACAGGCTTAGCCAGAAGACCAACCTCAAATTAGGTTT
>JADFVP010000072.1 GCA_015222595.1 Pseudomonadota bacterium | reverse complement strand
GACCTGGGCTGAGACGATTAAGTGCTCCGGCGCGCCTGTCTGGAAGTAAAACGGGGCTGAAGTTACAGAGTTAATACTCTTCTGGCTTTTGTGCCGGGAGACTGATAAGTTTTTTTCCGTAAGGTTCGTGAATACTTCACGAACCTTACGCCTATTTTTTCGCACCGTCTATTTAGCCGACAACTACTTAAGAAGAACAGGCATGTCCACAGAGACTACAGAGAACGCAGGCAACACCGGCGACAGGATATTTAAGGGCGTAAGTTACTTCTTCGCCCTCTTTGTCATGTGCCTCATGGCCCTTATCGTGCTGGTGCTCTTCAAGGAGTCGCTGCCCTCGATACAGAAGTTCGGCTTCGGCTTTATTACGTCCTCTTCGTGGGATCCGGTGGCCCTTGAGTTCGGCGCGCTGCCCGCTATCTACGGTACGGTCGTCACCTCTTTAATAGCACTCGTTATCGCGCTGCCCATAAGCTTGGGCATTGCTATCTTTCTTACCGAGATGGCTCCGAAGCGGCTGAAGGGGCCCATTGGGGTTGCCATAGAGCTTCTTGCCTCCATACCGTCTATCATCTACGGCATGTGGGGGCTCTTTATCCTCTCCCCGATACTTAGCGACTACGTAGAGCCGTTCTTGACAGAGTACCTCGGCTTTATTCCGCTCTTCGACGGCGCTCCGCTCGGCATAGGCATGCTGCCTGCCGGGTTTATACTCGCCATAATGATAATACCCTTCATCTCTTCCGTGTCTCGTGACATCTTTGAAATGGTCCCGCCGATACTGAAGGAGTCGGGCTACGGCGTCGGGGCCACAAAGTGGGAGGTCATCCGAAAGGTCGTGCTGCCCTTTTCGAGATCCGGTATTATCGGGGCTGTAATCCTGGGGCTCGGGCGCGCGCTCGGAGAGACCATGGCCGTTACCTTTATGATAGGTAACTCTCCCAATATATCGCTCTCGCTCCTGGACCCAGCGACATCTATCTCCGCAACGCTCGCCAACGAGTTCACGGAAGCAGACCACTCGCTCTATCTTTCGAGCCTCGTGGAACTCGGTCTTCTGCTCTTTGTGATAACATTCGTGGTGCTCGGCATCGCCAAGCTGATGATAAAGAGGCACGCGACCAAATGATAGTCAACGCCGCATACAGTACGCGTACAGACGCCGTTTTAACGGGGGGCGTGTAATGGACTTTCATTACTTCCGCCGCAAGGCCGTAAACTACGCAGCCTTAGGCACTGCCGTCTTCTCGGCGCTCTTCGGCATCGTATTTTTGTGCTGGATATTAAAAGACGTGCTCGTTCTCGGCCTGCCCGCGCTCAACACCTCGTTCTTTACGGAGCTTCCGGCGCCTCCGGGCTTTGAGGGCGGTGGCGTTGCCAACGCGATAGTCGGCACGATACTGATTACCGTAATAGCCACCGTGGCCGGCGTTCCGGCCGGAATACTCGCAGGGACCTATCTGTCGGAGTTCGGGAGAAAATCTCGCGTAGCGGGAGCCGTGCGCTTCCTGTCCGACATTCTCGTTAGCGCGCCCTCTATAGTGGTCGGTATCTTCGTCTATGCGCTCGTTGTCGGCCCAATGGGCGGCTTCTCGCTCCTTGCAGGCTCTCTCTCTCTTGCGATAATAATGCTGCCGGTCGTCATACGCACTTCTGAAGAAATGCTGAAGCTGGTGCCCGACGCCACGCGCGAAGCGGCCCTTGCGCTCGGCGCGCCTCAGTGGAGGGTAACCGTGCAGGTGGTCTACAGGGGGGCCTTGAAGGGCATGATAACGGGAATAATGCTCGCGGTTGCGAGGGTCTCCGGGGAGACCGCCCCGCTGCTCTTTACGTCCTTCAACAACTCTTTCTGGAACTTTAGCTTGACGGAGCCGACGGCTTCGCTTACGGTAACAATATTCAATTACGCAATGGCTCCTTATGAAGAGTGGCACACTATTGCATGGGGCGCGGCGCTCTTGATTACCGCCATGCTTCTTACGGTCACGCTCTTGGCGCGGTTCTTTGCTGGAGGAAAGTCTACGGGATGAGTGAGAATAGAGACAAGATGGAGGTCAAGGGTCTGAGCTTCTACTACGGAGCGAAGCAGGCCCTTAAAGATATAAACCTCAATATCAAAGAGGGCGAGATAACCGCGCTTATCGGCCCTTCCGGGTGCGGCAAGACGACCTTTCTGCGCTGCCTGAACCGCATGCACGACCTCTATGCCGGAAACCGGTACGAGGGCGAGATACTGCTTGAGGGAAAGAATATTCTGAAAAGGGGTATAGACCTTATAAAGCTCCGTTCAAGGATTGGCATGGTCTTTCAGAAGCCTACACCGTTTCCGATGTCCATCTCTGAAAATATCGCCTTCGGGCTCCGGCTAAAAGGCATAACCAACAAGGGCGAGATAGAGGGCAGGGTAGAGAGCGCGCTAAAGGACTCGGCCCTTTTCGATGAGATAAAGGACCGCCTCAGCGAACCGGCTCTATCGCTTTCGGGCGGTCAGCAGCAACGGCTCTGCATAGCGCGTGCCGTGGCAGTTGAGCCCGACGTTATACTGATGGACGAACCGTGCTCCGCGCTCGACCCGATTGCGACCGTAAAGATAGAGGACCTTATGGCGGAGTTGAAGTCGAACTACACGGTCGTTATCGTTACGCACAACATGCAGCAGGCCGCGCGTGTTTCCGAGTACACGGGTTTTTTCATGCTCGGCGAGGTAGTGGAGTTCGACCACACGAAGAGAATCTTCACCAACCCCAAGAAGAAGATGACTGAAGATTACATAACCGGAAGGTTCGGTTGATAGGGCCGCTTTATTGAAATCTCTAAGAGCGGCAGATATGATATGATGTAGTTGAAGGCCGACTTTGTGGCCGTTAATGAAACCGAGAGGATGTTGAGATGAGCAGAAAGGCATACCACCAGTCGCTACAAGAGGTGCAAGAGGACGTACTAGAGATGTCGGTACTGGTCGGGACGGCCATACTCGGCTCGGTAGAGGCGCTAAAAGCACGCGACATTACCGCCTCTGAACGCATTGTGCGCGACGACGCGGTGATAAACAAGAAGAGGTTCGAGATAGAGAAGAAGTGCATGCTTCTGCTCGCCACACAGCAGCCCATGGCTGTTGATTTGCGCGTGCTCGCCTCTGTGATCAATATCATTACCGACCTTGAGCGCATAGGTGACCATGCCGAGGGGATCGCCAAGATATCCGTTACCATAGGCGATAAGGAGCTTGTAAAGCCCCTTATCGATATGCCCCGCATGGTCGTGCAGGCCGAGAGCATGCTGACGCGCTGCATGGCTGCCTTTATGGCCCGCGACACAGAGGTGGCAAAGGTTATCTGCGACGAAGACGACATAGTAGACGACCTCTACGACCATATCTACAACGAGCTTGTACTCCTTATGATAGCCAACCCGCAGATAATTAAAGAGGCCACCTACTTAATCTGGGCGGCGCACAACATAGAGCGCATGGCGGACCGAGTGACGAACATAGCAGAGCGCATAGTCTATATGGTTACCGGCAGCATGGAAGAGATGAATTCGAGTAAGTACTAGCCTCTGAGGCAATAGTAAAGGCTGCAATAATTTTGCTGTACAGTAGCCGGCATACGTTCTTAACCATGCGTGAAGTGCTCTAATCTTCCGTTAATTTGTATTCCACTATTATATAGGTATAGAAGTTCAGCGATATTTACTTTGAGACTCCGGGCCTAAGATAGGGTTAACCGACCCTGCAAGCCTTACTCAAAGAAGGCACAGGTCTGTTATTAAGACCGGATTTATCGGTACTATAGGTCTACTATATGAGTGTAGGCCGCCTGTAATAACGAGGTAAGATCTCGGAAGGAGAAGGATATGAATAAGGGACTTTTGGCAGCATTACTCTTGGCAGTAACTATCGGCACGGTTGGAGTTGCCTCTACTGCGTCTGCCAATGACGGAGCCGGAATCTATAAGGCCAGGTGCATAGCTTGCCACGGAGCAGCGGGCAAGGGCACGGCAATGGCTCCTGGCTTTGCAGGCAGCGAGTACATAACTTCGAGCACCGAAGCGGATATAACGGGAGTTATTCTGAACGGCCGCAACGGGGCCGCCAAGAAGTATAAGAAGTTTGCGCTCGGCATGCCTCCTATTAAGCTCGGAGAGGCCGACATGAAGGCGCTGGTAGCCCACCTTAAGGCACTGGCAGCCAAGTAAGACGAAGTTTTTACCTGTCGGCTGCATGAGAACAAGCAGCACAAAGCCCAATATAAAAAGACCCCCCGGTAGTTGTATCTACCGGGGGGTCTTTTTATATCGTTATTTTTTGAACTATCGATACTGTTCTGGTAATACTGCTCTAGCGCTGCAGTATCTTCTCGGCAGAGACCATGTGGCGAGACATGCCCATGTGCGAGGCCTTGAGCCCGAGCGCGAGGCCCACCATCTGCGCCAGATGAAAGACCGGAAGCCCTATGTCGGCATCTAGCTGCTTCTCTGCGGAGTTCTGATAGTTGTCGAGATTTATGTGGCAGAACGGGCACGGCGTTACAATGCACTCTGCGCCCTGGGCCTTTGCGTCGAGCAGCCGCGTGCCGGTCATCTCTATGGCAGTCTCTTCGGTAACAAGGTCTACCTGAAAGCCGCAGCACTTCGTCTTTCCGGTGTACTCTACCACTTCGGCCCCTATGGCTCTTAGCACAGCTTCCAGCGACCACGGTTTCTCCGGGTCGTCGAAGCCGAGCGCGTCCGAGGGCCTAAGGCTGTGGCAGCCGTAGAAGGGCGCGGCCTTTAAGGGCCCAAGCGGGCTGGTCACTTCTCTGGCAAGTCTGTCTACCCCGAAGTCCTTAGCAAGCACCCAGAGCAGGTGCTTCACCTTTACGTTGCCGGAGTAGTGGAGTCCGGCCTTGGCGAGTACTTCGTTGGTCTTCTCCAAGAGTCCGGGCTTCGTCTTCAGGTCGTGTACCGCGCGCGACATCACCATCAGGCAGGTCGAGCAGATAGTGAGTATGTCCATGCCCATCTCTTCGGCTTCTGCGAAGATGCGTGCATTGAGTGCAATGTAGAGGTCGTAGTCGTAGTCTGTTAGAAGCCCCGCGCCGCAGCAGTTCGCCTTCGGCATGTCGTGCAGCTCTATGCCGAGCTTCTTCGCGACAAGGCGCGTAGTGGAGTTGGCCTCTTTTGTTATCTCTTGAGAGGCGCATCCGGGGTAGTATGCGTAATTCAGTTTAGTCATAGTCTTTATAGCCTTTGGTCTGGGTCGTGCTAGGCTCTCAGTCGGTCTTTCTTCTCTTCACTTTTCTGCTTTTCTTGCTCGTCTTCTTACGGCCCTCTATCTCTTTGTAGATGGCCCGTACTTCGCCTATCTTCTTTATCTGGGGAAAGAGGTGAGGGTGCGGCATCTTTCCATGCATCTCCATCTTAAGGCCCATGGGGATCATGCCGAGACTTCTTAAGAGGCCGAGTGTCTTAAAGGTCATTGCGGCTTCGTCTAATCGCCCGACCTTTTTGACGGACTCTACCATGGCGTCCACGTGCTTGGCACCATGGTTGTCCCTTATGTTCTCTTCGAGCGCGCGGGCTCTCAGCCGCTCTATTGCGGTCAACGGCTCAACGCCCTTGGGGCAGTACTCAACGCAGTGTACGCACCGTACGCAGTCCCATATGCCGTGGTCGTCGCTCAGGCGTCCAAGCCGACCGCGTCCGCCCTCTTCGCGCACATCCCCTACGAAGCGCCACGCCTTGGCAAGGGCTGCGGGCCCAAGGTACTTCTTCTCGATCTCAAGCGCATTGCACTCGGAGTTGCAAGAGCCGCACATTATGCACTTCTGCGCGTCGTCTATGGCTGCTGCGTTCTCCTGTGTTATAGCGACCTCTTCGGTCTGGCTCTCAGGCGGTATCAGGTACGGTTTGACCTTGTCCATCTTCTTCCAGAACGGGTCGAAGTCTACGATGAGGTCTTTTAAGACAGTGTGGTTGGCAATGGGCTCAATTACCATCTCGCCCGTCTTCTGATGCTCAGGAATGATCTGGGTACTGCATGCGAGCTTCGTGAATCCATTTACCTTCACGGCGCAAGAGCCGCAGATAGAGCTTCTGCATGAGCGGCGGAAAGAGAGCGTCGGGTCTTGCGTGCCGACGATCTCGAGCATCGCTTCGAGTACAGTCATTCCCTCGGACGCATTTACGCTGTAGGCCTGGTAGTACGGCTCGCGCCCCTGCTTGCTCGACGGATTGTATCTTCTTATTTTAAGATCTATCTTCATCTTTGTCCAAGTAACCTTAGTCTGTTATACCGGAGTACCTGTTGGATTGAAGCCCGAAAATCTGCCCTAGTGCTCTGTCTCACCGGAAGCTGGCCCTAAATCGGCCCCTAGTATCTATCTGAAATCTCACCGGAGGCTGGTTCTTAAAAAAGGCCCTTAGTATTTGCGCTCGGTCGGTTCGTACTTTGTGAACGATACGTCTTTATAGCTGAGTGAGAACTCGTCGCCCTTTTTGGTAACGAGCGTGTGCTGCATCCATTTTTCGTCGTCGCGCTTGGGGAAATCGTACCGCGTGTGCGCGCCTCTGGACTCTTCTCTGGCGAGCGCGCCCATGAGGGTCGAGGTGGCGATGTCTAGCATGTTGCCGAGTTCGAGCACCGAGAGGAGTTCTGTGTTGTAGTAGTCGGAGCGGTCGGTAAGAGCGACGGTGGCGAAGCGTTCGTGGAGCTTCGCCATGCGCTCTACACCTTCGGCCATCTTCTCTTTCTCTCTGAAGACACCGCAGCACTCGACCATGGTCTCGCCCATCTCTTTGTGTATCTGGTGCGGGTCTTCGCCTTCGGTTCTGTTTATGAGGTTGCCGACCATATGGCCTGCGTTTTTTAGCGCAGAGGTCGGGAAGTCGGAAAATTCGTTATCGGCGCAGAAGCGTCCGACTTCGGCGCCGGTTCTGCGGCCAAAGACTATGGCCTCCAAGAGCGAGTTGCCTCCGAGGCGGTTGGCTCCGTGCACGGAGACGCAAGCGGCCTCTCCGGCGGCGTAGAGCCCCGTCATGGTGGTCGACCCGCTGGGATCGGTCATTATGCCGCCCATCGAGTAGTGCGCTCCGGGACGGATCGGTATCGGTTTTTCTATCGGGTCCACTCCGGCGAACTGTATCGAGAGGTCGCGTATCTGCGAGAGTTTTTCCATTATCTTCTCTTTGCCCAGATGCCTGATGTCGAGGTGTATGCAGCCGTCTATGCCGCGCCCCTCGTTTATCTCCGTCTGCTCTGCGCGGCTGACGACGTCTCTGGAAGCGAGCTCCTTTGCGTTCGGAGCGTACTTTTCCATAAAGCGTTCGCCCTTGGAGTTCAGGAGATATCCGCCTTCGCCACGGCAGCCTTCGGTCATCAGTATACCCGTGCGCTTTAGAACCGTGGGGTGAAACTGGATAAACTCCATATCCATAAGCTCGACTCCGGCGTTTATGGCAAAGCCCATGCCGTCGCCCGTGGAGCTGAGTGCGTTTGTAGTTGTGGTGAAGATGCGTCCGTAGCCGCCTGTGGCTATTACCGTGGCCTTGGAGTGGAGGCGGTGAAGCTTGCCTGTGCTCAGTTCAAGCGCGATTACTCCGCGCGCGATACCGTCCTCGTGTACGAGGCTTACAACGTGCCATTCGTCGTAGATGAAGATGCCGTGCTTAACGGTCTGTTCGTAGAGGAGGTGTACGAGGGTGTGGCCGGTTCTGTCGGCGAGGTAGCAGGCGCGCGGGTAGCCGGCCCCACCAAAGGGGCGTTGCGCTATGTTGCCGTTTTCGTCGCGCGAGAAGATCGCGCCCATGCGTTCTAGTTCGTGGATGTCTTCCGGGGCTTCGCGGCACATGGTCTCTATTGCGACCTGGTCGCCGAGATAGTCGCTGCCCTTTATGGTGTCGAAGGCGTGGTTCTCCCAGTCGTCGTTCTCTTTTAGCGCGGCGTTTATGCCGCCCTGAGCCGCTACGGAGTGGCTTCTAACGGGATAGATCTTGGAGACGAGCGCAACGTTGAGCCCGGAGCGCGCAGCCTCGATGGCCGCTCTCATTCCGGCGAGACCTGCTCCTATAACTATGACGTCATGTTTAACCAGTGGAAGACCTCCGGGGCGCGTCTGTTATATCTGTATAGATAAGTTAAGGTATGGACAGTACTGTGTGACGGGGTGCGAATAGTGAGTAGCGGGAGTTAAAAAAAGCCTCCGTACCGGCCAGATGCCTGACCGGTACGAAGCGAAAAGTATCTAGAGCGCCTTCTTCAGTTCTGCGGCTTTTTCAAAGCCGAGCGCGAGGGCCGACTTGTTCAGTTCGAGAAACGGTTTCGGTACCCTTGAGAGCACTGCCTGTTCTATCTCTTCGCGGGTTACTATTCCGGTAAGCTCTGTGATCATTCCGAGCGAGATGATGTTGCCGACGATGCTCTTGCCGATCTCTTCGCGCGCAGCGCGCAGTATCGGGTACTTTACGACCTTGAAGTCGCCTTCGGGTATGTCGGTGACTTCGTCCTCGTCTATAAGGAGTATGCCGTCCTTCTTGATGTCGCTGTAGTACGATGTGCATGCGGTCTGAGTGAGCGCGAGCATGCAGTCTATGCTTGTGGCCTTCGGGTAGTCTATGTCGATTCCGGCGTCTGCTATGATGACTTCGGCTCTCGACGCTCCGCCTCTACTCTCAGGGCCGTAGGACTGGCTCTGGGCTGCGTTCTTGGTGCCGTAGATACTGGCCGCCTCGGCCATGATTATACCGGCAAGTATCATGCCCTGTCCGCCTGAACCGCTAAAACGGATCTCGTATCTTTCTATCATTATCTTAAAACCTCCCGTTATGCTCTATATGAGTGAGGCGGTTCGTTTCTACCGCTCTCTCTAAAGTAAGCCTCGCTTACTTAGTGGCTTTTGCTACTATCAGCTTGTCGTACTGCTCGCAGTATTCGGGCCTCTCTACCCTGTGGAGTATGCCTCTTACGAGCTTGCCCTCTTTCTTCTCATCCGGCAGTTTATCTGCCTGCTTTACCGAGAACGTGCCGTTCTTCTCGATATTTTCCATCATCTCCGAAGCGCCTCTCTGCTTGTTCATCCTGCCGAAGTAGATCGGGCAGGAATCTATTACCTCTACCACTGCCGTGCCCTTGTGTCCGAGCGCCTCGGTGAAGGTTCTCTCAAGCTCCTGCGTGTGGTACGCAGTGCCTCTGGCTACGAAAGTAGCGCCTGCGGCCTTGGCCATCTCGCAGATGTCAAAGGGCGGCTCTACGTTGCCGTAGCGGGCGGTGGTGGCTATGGAGCCTATCGGTGTGGTCGGCGAGGACTGGCCGCCGGTCATGCCGTAGATAGCGTTGGAGTAAACGATTATAAGCATATCTATGTTGCGGCGGCAGGTATGGATAAAGTGGTTGCCACCTATGGCCATTGCATCTCCGTCTCCCGTGGCGATTATCATCTTGAGTGACGGTTTTGCGAGCTTCAGGCCTGTTGCGAATGAGAATGCGCGGCCATGAATGGTGTGGAGCGTGTTGAAGTCAACATAGCCCGGCGTGCGTGAAGAGCAGCCGATGCCGGAGACCATGCAGAGATCGTCTTTAGAAAGCTCTTTGTTGTCTATTGCCCTAAGAAGCGATTTAAGAACTATGCCGTGACCGCATCCGGGACACCAGATATGCGGTAGTTTATCTTTACGCAGGTACTTGTCGTAATCGAAAGGCACGCTCAGTTTCTGCTTTGCGACTGCCATGTTGTTCTCCTCTGGTAAAGCGTTGGCCCAATAGGCTTAGCTGTATTTTTCTATCAGTTCGGTTATCTGTGCCGGTTTGATTGGCTCTCCGTCTACGCGGTGAATACCGATCACCTCGCACCTGCCTGCTGCCACGCGCTTGACTTCGTTTACCATCTGTCCGAGGTTCAGCTCCGGAACGATGATTACCTTGCACTTCTCTGCAAGCTCGCTAACAGCTTTATCCGGGAAGGGCCATATGGTCAGGGGTCTTAAGAGGCCCGCCTTTATGCCCTTTTCTCTGGCAGCGTTTACCGAGAACTTTGCCGAACGCGATGTAGAGCCTACTGCGAAGAGGCCTATCTCGGCGTCTTCGAGGTTGGACTCGTCATTCTTGCAGATGTCGTCAATGTTGTCGTCAATCTTCTGCATAATACGACGGTTGTTTTTGTCGATCATCTCGGAATTGTTGGTCGGAAAGCCGTCCTCACTGTGGTTGAGGCCTGTTACGTGAAAGCGGTACCCGTCGCCGAATGGTGCGAGAGGGGCTATAAGCTTCGTGTCGTCGTACGGCTTGTACTCTTCAGGGGTGCAGTCAGGCTTTTCCCTGTCCACTACCTCAAGATCTCCCGGCTCTGGAATCGTTATCGGCTCTCTCATGTGGCCGACTATTTCGTCGAAGAGCACGATTACCGGTGTGCGGTACTTCTCGGACAGGTTGAAGGCTCTAACCGTCTCGTCGAGTATTTCCTGAACGTAGGCCGGGGTGAGGGCGATTACCGGATGGTCTCCGTGAGTGCCCCACTTTGCCTGCATAATGTCGGACTGTGACGGTCCGGTCGGATAACCGGTGGAAGGCCCACCGCGCATGACGTTAATGATAACGCATGGAACCTCTGTGATGCAGGCGTAGCCGAGGGCCTCCTGCTTTAGCGAGAAGCCGGGACCGGATGTGGCCGTAAGGCTCTTAAGTCCTGCAAGGGAGCCACCTATGGTCGCTGCCATGGAGGCTATTTCGTCTTCCATCTGTATGAACTTGCCGCCAATTTTCGGCAGCTCAACGCTCATGATCTCTGCTACTTCAGTAGACGGGGTTATCGGGTATCCGGCGTAGAACTTGCAGCCGGCGTACAGGGCTCCTGCGGCACATGCCTCATTGCCCTGCATAAGTTTCTTCTTCGCAGCCATCTATATTTCCCCCTTATCGCACGATTAATAGAAAAGTTCTAAAGACGCAATTCAACTCAATGCATTCTCTTAGTCGAAGACCCGTATTGCAAAGTCGGGACAACGGAGATCACAGAGCTGACATCTGGTGCATGCTTCGAGGTCTTTGACCACGCATGAGGTACCTCTAATCTCCAATACATTGGTAGGACAGAAGTCCACGCAGATGGAGCATGCCTTGCAGCGTCTTTCGCTGATTTCGATTCTTGGAAGTTTTTTTTCTGGTTCTGCCATAGTTCCTCCGAAGACTCACTCGAACGAGATAGTTCGAGCCGGTTGATATGTGTTTAACGGACTAAAGTACGTATCTTTATCGATTGGAACAACTTTCATTAGTAACATAACCGAGCACAGAGAGTCAATCATTTCCGGTCTTTTTTGGTTCATAAAGACCCGTTGCTCTGCTGCCGGGGAGTTCTAGCCCCGAACCTCGGCTCTGGAGCTGTGTAAACGGTTAAACTGGCCCTCAGCCTGCGCTCTCAAGAAGCTCGGCCATGGCTTTACCGATGTCGGCTGGCGTGTTGGTTACCTTTATACCGGCATCCTCCATCGCTTTCATCTTCTCGGCTGCCGTGCCCTTGCCGCCGGCGATTATCGCCCCGGCATGGCCCATGCGCTTGCCCTTTGGCGCCGCAACTCCGGCTATGTAGCCGACCACGGGCTTGGAGAAGTTCTGCTTTATGTACTCTGCGGCCTCTTCCTCCGCCGTGCCGCCTATCTCTCCTATCATGATAACGGCCTTTGTGTCGGGGTCGGCCTCAAAGAGCGTAAGTACGTCTATGAAGTTGGTGCCGTTAATGGGGTCTCCGCCGATGCCTACGCATGTTGACTGGCCTATGCCGAGACGCGTTAGCTGGTCGACCGCCTCGTAGGTAAGCGTTCCGCTTCTAGAGACAACGCCAACGTGGCCTGCTTTGTGGATGTGGCCCGGCATAATGCCGATTTTGCATGCGTCCGGGGTGATTACTCCGGGGCAGTTTGGCCCGACTAGGCGCGCGGACTTGCCAAGCATGAACTTTTTGACCTTTACCATGTCGAGCACCGGAATGCCCTCTGTAATGCAGATAACGAGTTCAATGCCGGCGTCTACGGCCTCCATAATAGCGTCTGCCGCAAAGGCCGCCGGAACGTAGATGACGGTGGCGTCTGCGCCCGTTGCGTCTACAGCCTCTTTAGCGGTATTGAAAACAGGTATTCCGTCAACATCGGTGCCGCCCTTGCCGGGCGTTACGCCGCCGACCATGTTCGTGCCGTAGGCCACCATCTGGCGGGTATGGAAAGTACCCTGCTCGCCGGTTATGCCCTGGCAGATAACTTTGGTATCTTTATTTATAAGTATGCTCATCTACGGCTCCTCCAGTTGTTAATCCAATAAAATAGTATAGGCTATAATAGAACGCCTTTATTATACGGTTTTATAGTTTTTGTGCTCAGGCAATAGCGGCCACGGCCTTCTCTGCGGCCTCGTCCATCTGCTCTGCCGTTACAATGTCGAGCCCCGAGTCTGCGAGCAACTTTCTGCCTTCGTCCGCGTTCGTGCCCTGAAGCCTGACGACGAGAGGCACTTTCATGCCGACCTCTGTGGCCGCAGCTATTATGCCCTCGGCTATGATGTCGCATCTCATGATGCCGCCGAAGATGTTGACGAGTATAGCCTTAACGCGCGTGTCTGAAGACAGGATCTTGAAGGCCGCAACAACTTGTTCTTTGGTTGCGCCGCCACCGACATCTAAGAAGTTGGCCGGGCTTGCCCCGTAGAGCTGTATAATGTCCATTGTGGCCATTGCGAGCCCAGCTCCGTTGACCATGCAGCCGATGGAGCCGTCTAAAGAGACGTAGTTAAGATCGTACCGTGACGCCTCGACCTCTTTCGGGTCCTCTTCGTCAAGGTCGCGAAGTTCCTGTAAGTCCTTGTGGCGGAACATCGCGTTGTCGTCGAAGGCCACCTTGGCGTCGAGCGCAATGAGATCTCCGCCCTTTGTGAGCACAAGCGGGTTGATCTCGAGCATTGCGCAGTCGGAGGCTACAAAGGCCTTGTAGAGCGAGTCTATGAACTTTACGCATTTACCTATCTGCGGCTTGTCTAGACCAAGCGCAAAGGCGATTTTGCGTCCCTGAAAGGGCACGACGCCTGTTGCCGGGTCGATATACTCTCTTAAAATCTTCTCAGGGGTCTTCTCGGCAACCTCTTCTATCTCCATGCCGCCCTCGGTGGAGGCCATTATGGCGACCGTGTCGGACGCGCGGTCAACTACGAGGCTTATGTAGAACTCGCGATCTATGTCGCAGCCCTCTTCTATAAGAACCTTCTTAATCTCTTTGCCTTCGGCCCCGGTCTGGTGGGTAACGAGTACCTTGCCGAGCAGTTCGCGCGCTATTTCAGAGACTTCGTCGCGGGTTTTGGCCAGTTTTACTCCACCGGCCTTGCCTCTTCCTCCGGCATGTATCTGCGCTTTAACAACACAGATGCCTCCGTCGTCGGTTATAAAGTCTTTGCTCGCCTCGTGGGCCTCGTCAACGCTGAAGGCTACCTGCGACTTCGGCACCGGTACGTTGAACTTGGAGAGAAGCTGTTTGCCCTGGTACTCATGGATATTCATCTAAAGAGCCTCCGTAGTGTAGTTTCTAAAGTCCGTTCGGTTCCGTTGTTCTCTCAGGTGGCGGAGTATACAACGGAGCAATAGGGTCTCAAAAAAAGAGTCGTAACTGCTCTGTGGCTGTTTGATAAATACGGCTGCAATACCTGCAAGAATGACCGTAAACGGCCATGAAAAGGGGGAATGGGTGCGCTCCCCTCTTTTGCGGGTCGTGCGGGTCTGGAACTGGTAGTGGTTGCGAAGGGATAGAGTACCTGAAGACGGCGCTGATGTCAATAACGGCTGTTGAAAGGGCTGGAAATCGACTACTGCGGACCTGCCATTCATGCTCTTTGCTATTGGGTAAAAAGCTCCCTTTTGAGGCTATCGGCCTCAAAAGAGCGCTAAAATTAGTCGTTCTGTTACCGAGGCGCGCCTCAAGTAGCCAAGGCGAGAGGCTGATAAGTGGGCTGATGAGTGAAATCGGCCCACGTCGGCCCCTTAGCTCGCTAGCTCCACTGGCGGTCGGTAACGTGCTCCGGTGTGTATTCCGGCAGAAGTATCGGCCCTTCTATCGGGTCGGTCACTCCTGCGCTCTCCAGCTCGGAGTTGAACTTGTCAACGTGCTCTAGCGAGAGCTTCGTGGCGTGCTCGCGTCCCTTGCAAAATTCCGAAGCGTTGAGCCCGGCGCGGCGTCCGAAGACGAGTATGTCGAGCAGCGAGTTGCCCATCAGACGGTTCCGTCCATGCACTCCTCCGGTTACCTCTCCGGCGGAGTAT
>JADFVP010000071.1 GCA_015222595.1 Pseudomonadota bacterium | reverse complement strand
GGGAACATTGCGCTCGTCTCTATTATCTCAAAGCCGGCTTTTCTCATCAAAGAGGCCATGGAATCGAAGGTAAAGTAATTTATGTGGTGCGGCGGGGCGAGCCAATAAGGAGAGTAATCGAGCTTATCCCGTAACACATGCTGCACCGGAGAGTAGTCGTTCGGGACAACAGTACAGATAATACCCGAGTCGTCTAGCAGGTCGTGCGCAAGGCAGAGAATATTCAAGGGATCGCGTGTATGCTCAAGCACCTCCGAGAGATGAACGGCATCGAAGCTTTTGTGCTTCTCTTTAAAAGAGGCGCAAAGCTCAGAATCGAGAAACGCGTTTACAACTTCAACGCCTAGCCCTTCGGCATGTTTTGCCGCCTGCACAGAGGGCTCTATGCCGAGTGTCTTCCAGCCCCGCTCCTGGCCGTGTTTCAGAAAGTAACCGGGCCCGCAACCGACGTCGAGAACAGAGCGGGACTCGGCAGGAAGGCGGGACTCGAAGAGCGAGTACCTTGAGTCGAAGACGCAGTTCCACCACTCGATATCTTTAATCACGCAATCTATGTACTCCGGCTTCTCTTCGCTGTAGTACTCATCGGAATAGATCTTATCAAGCTCTTCAGCAGAAGGAAGAGGATCTATATGAACAAAACCGCACTCAGTGCAGTCTATAATCGAGTAACCACCGGCATTGTCGAGAACCTCTCCCTTATGCATGCCTGGCTCCGTTCTTTACGTCCTTGTCCGCTTCTGTCAACAGTCCGGTTACTATCGCGGCAACTCTCTCGGCTCCTCTGCCGTCAACTGTCGCCCTTGCACTCTCGCCAATCTCCATAAGACTCTTCCTCTCTTGAATAAAGAACTCAATAATATTTCTGATATCGCTCCGTGTTACGTCACCATGGTAGCCGAGGCTTCGCCCTATCCCAAGAGATTCGAGCCGTGCCATCTCTTCGACATCATCTCTGTAGTTGCCGATCAGTATCGACGGAACCCCGATGGCTGCGAGTTCGTAGACGGTTATTCCCATAGCGGTAAAGGCCACGTCGGAGCTTACGGCATACGGAGCTAGGTCCTCTACGTCGGTAAAGAAGCTAATACCGTCCGGTGGGCTCTCTATCAATTCAGCAAAAGTTTCGGAAGGCACGGTAGCAGGGCCTACAACGACAGCTGCCTCTACGGCGTCTAAGCCCTGAAGGGCGTTGACTATAACTTCGCCGAGGCCGTTCGGGTCGGTCCCTCCCATGGTGATGAGCACTCTCAAAGCGCGTTCAGGACTCTTCTTTTCAGTATCTCCTGTTCTCTTCTTCACCGTTTTATTCTTAACATCTCTAAGTAATAAAAAATTCTCTCCGACAATAACATAGTCGCTCCCGCCGTAGAGCCTCTCTGCTCCGCCTGCAGGCAGTTCTCCGCCAGCCCCTGCCCTATCGGCAGCGTTAAAAGTTGCCGACGGAATTATCACAGAGCTGGAGTTTGCGTTGACTCTCAGGTTGTCTATCGTAACAACTCTTCTTTGCGAACCCAGTAACGTAGCAGCAAGGTCTGAAAAATCCTTCTTTGTATCAAAAACAACTACCGCACCGGTCTCGTCTATCTGTTCAAGGGCGTCGAAGCCGCCGATGGAATACTCGAATGGAGTTCTATCAAGGAGGGCTATAACCGCAGGGTCGTCGTTGACTATAAAAGAGAGGTCAATACCGAGACCGGCAAGAATGCGTGCAACCGTTACAGAGCGCACGACATGGCCCATGCCTACACCACGCCCGCCCTCTGTCCAGAAAGTTACTCCACTATGCACAGCTCTCCGGCCTTTCTGCTCAGGTTTCCGTCCTGCTTTATCGTCAGCGCCAGCTCAAGGGTCTTTATGCCGTCTTCTATATCTATCTTCGGCGTAACTCCATTCTCTATGCATTCGAGAAAGTGGCACATCTCCGAAACGTACATTGTGTTGATCTCATACTCTACCTTCTCGGTATGCCACTTTGAGTACTCGGCATGATAGGTCTCTATGATGCCCTCAATAAAGTCGCACCTTATAGTTCCCTTCTCGCCGACGATGATCATTCGGTGCTGAGGGGCGCGCTGGAGAAAGTCGGTCTGCCATGTAACGTAGTGGCCGCTTTCGAGCCGCATAATGGCAAGGGCCATATCCTCAACATCGAGGTCGAGCGGGCCGACCCTGTCTACATAAGACCGAAACCTGTGAACCTCTCCGAAGAGCCACCTGATGTTGTCGAGTCCGTGAATGGAAGTAAGTATCACCCCGCCGCCGAGTTCGCTCCTGGCCGCGTACTCGTCTCTGTAGTCCGCCCCCGGATGCCAGTCCGGCAGGTAGTGGCCGCCGTAGTAATTTATATGAAAAAGTGCGCCGAGGCTCTCTTCGTCGAGCAGCTCTTTCAGGCGCAGGAACATCGGGTGAAAGCGGTAGCACATGCCCATCATCGTGACTACAGCCTTGTCGGCAGCAAGCTCGGCAAACTCCTTAACACCCTCCATTGTATGAGAGAGCGGTTTTTCTATAAAGAGATGGACTCCGCGCTCGGCGAGCGCTTTGCTCATATCGAGATGCATGTTCGACGGCGTACAGATTATCGCCGCAACAGGAGCCGCCTCCATGGCCGTGTTAAAGTCCCCGAAGAGTTCCGGCGACTCAAGCCCGATAGCCGCTCTTTTGAGTACCTCTTCGTCCGGGTCGCACAGAATAAACTCGGACACCCCGAGACCTGCAAGATTCTTTATATGCCTGCGTCCAATAGAGCCGCATCCGACCACAAGTACCTTCACGCTTCTCCCCTTTTCTTGATGTTTGCTGCTTTCATTTCTCTCTTTTTTTCAGTCTCTTCTTAAGGCTCAGTCTCTTACTCAATCTCTTTTTCTAAAGACCACGCCTATTGGTTTGCCTTCGAGAAATGTCTCCGGCGCTCCGCTTGAGATCGCTTCGGCCAGAACCTCTATAGCCTCAGTAGAGGCCGTGATAGTGCGGTCTATGTCTGCCTCGGTGTGAGAGTATGAAATAAAGACCGGCCCGCCAAAGAGTATGCCGCGCTTTACGGTCTCTTGCATAAAGACGGACTTCAAGAGCAGGTCTTCGTCGCCGTCTTTGTTGTATACAGTTATGCCGCCTCTTGGGCCGTTACCCGAAACTCTTAGGTCCACACCAGCTTCAGTTGCGGCGCAGTTAATTCCGTCATGCAGCCTCTCGCCCGTCTTCCAGAGATACTCTATAACGGGCCTTGTCATCAACTCATTAAGCGTTGCCTTTGCAGCGGCAAGCCCTATGGTGTCGCCAGAATAAGTCATGGAGAAGAAGACCTCGTCGAGTTCGCGCATAACGTTGCGAGAACCGGCAAGAGCTGAAATAGCGAAACCGTTGGCCATGCCTTTGCCGAGACACGTAAGGTCAGGAGTAACGTCGAAGAGCTTCTGCGCCCCGCCTGTAGAGTACCTGAAGCCGGTGACGATCTCGTCAAGTATAAAGACTGCGCCGTTGGCATGGGCAAGCTCTTTTACCTCCTGAAGAAAGTTCATGCCGTTGTCAGGATTAATTGCAGGGTCTACTCCGGGTACCTCCATTATTACGGCTGCAATCTTACCAGGCTCTTCGGCAAAGATCTTCTTCAGACTCTCAAGCCTGTTGTACTCGAAGGCGTGCATATAGGAGGCGAATATTTTAGGTATGCCCTTGTTGCGCGGGGTCGTAACCGCGTACCAGTCCTGACAGCCGTGGTAGCCGCAGTACGCTATGGAGTCGCGGCCCGTGTAGGCTCTGGCGACTTTAATGGCCGCGCTCGTAACGTCGGCTCCGTTCTTGCCATAACGTACCTGCTCGGCAGAAGGCACGAGTTCGGTTATAAGCTCTGCGACCTCTACCTCAAGCGGATGCATAAGCGTAAAGGTGGTGCCGGAGCGAACCTGAGCTATCACCGCCTCGGTGACTGCCGGGTAGTCGTAGCCAAGCAAGATAGGACCGAGCGCCATGGGGTAGTCTATGTACTCGTTGCCGTCAACGCACCAGACGTGCGAGCCCTTTCCTCTTGCGAGGTACTTGGGCGTGACGCCTTGCACGAACTGGTCCGGGCCCTTGCTGAGCGTTTGGGTTCCGGCCGGAATTAACTCTTTGCCACGGCTCCACAGCTCGTCTGAAATCGGAAATTTACTCTTCACCCGTCTCCTCTATACTTCGTGGTCTTCTCTTATACTCTTTGCATACCCTTCGTTCCTTATTGTCTCGGAATTGATACTAGAAAGCTCCGGGTTTTTGCGTAAAAATTCGAGTATGTCACCCGTGTAAAAGAGCTTGTCGGCATCAGTGCCGCTCAAGCCTTCGAATATATGAGTAACGAGCGAAAAATCCTTCTCGTCATCTACCGTCCAGCGAAGTTGTGCATTGCCGCCCTCCAAGGTAACGGTCGCAATGTCGAACCGGTCGGGGTTCTTGTAGATGTACGGCGTAACGTGCTCGTGCTCGCTGGCGAGCTTCGCCTCTGCGTGCGCTCTCTTTAAGGTCTCGAACGTAAAGGCCTCGCAATCGAGCCCGTCGGGAAAGTCCCCGCCGAGGCTCGCGTAGTCGTGCCCTCCGCTTAGTAACAGCTCTATAACGGAGTCTACTATCTGCGGATCTATCAGCGGACAGTCGGCCGTTATACGCACAACGATTGCCGCCCCTGTCTCTACAGCCGCACCATAGTATCGGTCGAGCACGTCGTCGAGAGAGCCGCGCGATACTTCTTGTCCATTATCTCTACACCACTGCTCTATAACGTCGTCGGTCGAGTCAGTACTCGTTGCGACTACAAGCTTGTCTATTCTATTTGCGCCGCCGAGGCGCGCGAGCACATGGCCGAGTATCGTGGTTCCGCAAATCTCTTTTAGCACCTTGCCCGGCAGACGCGTCGAGGTCATGCGAGCCTGTACTATAGCAACTACCGGGGCCGCTACTAAGGCCGCAACAGGACCGCTCATACATTCTCCGAAGTAAGCGGCCTGTCTTTGGCTATGTCCGCCTTTGCGCTACGGCCTACTGTTGCATTCAGCTCACCGGGAGCCAGCCCGTAACAGTGGCGCACCACCTTTATCTGCTCGGCTCTTATCGTCTCGCCCTTCTTTATGTCGACTGCAGCGTAGAGAGCGCGCCGCGCGCCGACCCTCTCGCCCATCTCGCCCTCGCTAGGTTCCTTCACCCCTGAGCCTAACGCGATCTCTAGATTCCTTATGTCGGTTACCATGGCGGCAAACTCGTCTACCTCCATTGCGTACGGATGGTCGGGCCCGTCCAAACTCTTGTCGAGCGTTATATGCTTCTCTACTATCGACGCTCCAAGCGTAACGGCGGCAACGGGAACCATCGCCCCCGGCGTATGGTCGGAGAGGCCGACCGGACAGTTGAACCTTTCTGCCAGAGTCTTTACAGAGCGTATATTGCACTCGTCGTATCTGGGCGGATAGAGGGCAACGCAGTGCAGAAGAGCTATCTCTCCACTGCCGGCCTCTTCCATAACT
Organism: Pseudomonadota bacterium; assembly: GCA_015222595.1. Classification (GTDB taxonomy): domain Bacteria; phylum Desulfobacterota; class GWC2-55-46; order GWC2-55-46; family JADFVP01; genus JADFVP01. Next base: position 2,593 of record JADFVP010000071.1, on the reverse strand, counting down.
TCTACGGCGCGCTCAACCTCGCTCATGTACGACGCGCCTGTGGAGAGGATCACAGGTTTTTTAAAAGAAGCGACAGTGCGCAGAAGCGGCTCATTCGTCACCTCTCCCGAAGCGATCTTAAAGGCCGGTACGCCAAGCTCGTTCAGAAGTACGGCCCTGTCCGTATCGAACGGAGCGGAGAGAAAGTCTATGCCCTCGTTACGGGCAAACTCTTTAAGCTCTCCGTGCCACTCGGCAGGCAGCGTCAAGCGTTCTATTACGGGATATGCCGGATGCGGCTCCCACTCGCCGTCCGGGTTCGCGCCGTCTTTCGGGCGCATAGGATTGAAAAGCCCCTCTGCGGTAAAGGACTGAAACTTTACGGCGTCGGCCCCGGTGCTCTTGGCAGCAGTAATAAGCTCCTTTGCTCTCTCTATACTGCCGTCGTGGTTGGAGCCGACCTCTGCTATTATATAGACCGGCTCACCGGTCCCGACGCTTCTGCCTGCTATCTCGAATTTTTTCTTTATCAATTCTTTTTCCTTGCACACTTGTCTTTGTTTACTGTTCTACGCTGAGATTAGACGCCTCTATGCCGACCTCTCGCCGCCAATAAGGTCGATTATCATCGACGCCGCCTTCGTGTCGTTCATCAACTCTAAGAGCCCGCCGCACTCAGGACAGCAGAGCAGAGAGTGGCTCTTGGAGCGGTGGTACATGGCCCATCCATTGTATGTTTCTGAACACTTAACACAGTTCCATCTCGGTATCATGGCGCCTCCTTTATGTTAGTCACTAAAAAGAGTTCAAAAAAAACAGTTATTCGAGCGAGGCGAGAACCGCCTCTACAACATGCTTTGCCTCAACGTCGGTAAGGTTCGGAAAGATCGGCAGACTGACCTCTTTTGCATAAAAGGCCTCTGCACGGGGAAAGTCCCCAACTGAAAAGCCGAACCGTTCGCGATAGTACTTGTGCAGATGAACCGGTATGTAATGTACCTGGGGCAGAATGGAGCGCGCCTCCATGCGAGAAAACCACTCTTCGCGCGAGATACCGGCGGCAGAAAAATCAATCTCAATCGGATAGAGGTGGTGCGCGCTCTTTACGCCTTCGACAGTTGGCGCAGTAGTGAGCAACGGATGCGAGCCGAAGGCACGGTCGTACTGCGCGGCTATCTCGCTTCGCCGCTCTATAAAAAAGTCGAGTCTACGGAGCTGAGAGACCCCTATCGCGCTCTGAATATCGGTGAGCCTGTAGTTGTACCCCAGGGCCTCTACCTCGTAGAACCACCTGCGGCTCTCCCCAACAGGTTTGCGCATGCCGTGGTTCCTGAAACTCTTAAGCCGCTCGTACAGCTCGGCGTCGTTGGTTGTTATTGCCCCGCCCTCCCCTGTGGTTATCGATTTAACGGGATGAAAACTGAAGACGGTCATATCCGAGTATGTACAGGCCCCTACCTTTGCAACGCCTCCGTCCACAGTCGCCTCTTCGGCGCCAAGCGCATGGCAGGCGTCCTCTATAACTCTCAAAGAACGTCTGGTGGCAATCTCTCCAATCGACGCCATATCAGAAGGAAGCCCGGCAAAGTGGACCGGCATAATGGCACTAATCTCCGGGTGCGCGTCGAGCGTGCTCTCTATGGTACTTGGGTCTAAGTTATGGGTAACGGGGTCGATGTCGGAAAAGTAGGGGGTCGCGCCGGTAAAGAGCGCGGAATTGGCGGTAGCGACGAATGTTAGTGGTGTGGTCAACGCCCCGTCCCCGGGGCCGAGTCCGGCGGCCAGAACCGCCAGATGGAGAGCAGCAGTGCCGTTTGAGCAGCAAACGGCGTACTTTGCACCGGTGTAGGCGCAGAGTTCGCGCTCAAACTCCTCGACAACCGGGCCTTGCGTTATCATCGAAGAGCGCAGCACGGAGACCGCCGCCTCTACATCCTGCTCATTAACCGTCTGTCGGCCGTATGATATCATCGCTCTCTTCTTCTTCAGTATACTCATCTATCATGGCTCTGATCCGATCAATGCCGAGCACATCGGGGTTGGTGTCGCTGGCATAAGAGAAGTGCTCTGCAACAGGAGTTCCACCTGCCTTTCTCTCGTCGTCCCACCACCTGAACATTGGCTGAATAACAAAGTAGTCGTCGTACTCAAGCGCCTCTCTGCCGTTCTCTTCTGAGATTAAAACCTCGTGAAGCTTCTCTCCCGGACGAATTCCCACCACGTCTATCTCGGCCTCCGGGGCTATCGCGCGCGCGACATCTAAGATACTGGCGCTCGGTATCTTCGGAACAAAGATCTCGCCGCCGTGCATGGAGTTGAGGCTTCTCAACACAAACTCCGCGCCCTGCTCTATCGTTATCCAGAACCGGGTCATTTCGGTATCGGTAACCGGCAGCACGCCTGTGCACTTAAGTTTTTTAAAAAGGGGAATAACGGAACCGCGAGAACCTACGACATTTCCGTAGCGAACAACAGAGAAACGCGTTGGCTGGCTTCCGGCATATGAGTTACCGGCTATGAAGAGTTTGTCGGAACAGAGCTTTGTCGCTCCGTAGAGATTTATCGGGTTTGCGGCCTTGTCGGTCGAAAGAGCTATGACCTTCTCGACCCCGGC
>JADFVP010000005.1 GCA_015222595.1 Pseudomonadota bacterium | reverse complement strand
CTCTATCTGCTTCTTTTGTGTCTCGGCCTTCTCTTTTATCGCAACGCTCTTTGCGGCTTCAGGCTTCTTGGTCTCGGTCTTGACCTTTACAGGCTTAACGGTCTTGGTCTTGATCGGTGCGGCTTTAACAGGTACTGCCTTGATAGGAGCGGCTTTGACCACCGGCTTTGCCCGTGCCTTTTTCTCCGGGGCCAAGAGGTTCACGGAGTAGACAGGGGTCAAAAAGTCACGCTTTGGCGAGTGGTTCAGGAGTATGAGTCCGAGAACGATTACCACGACGTGCAGGACGACAGAGCCGCCGATGACTCGCATGAACTCTTTTGGTGGGTGGTAGTTTAGGGTGGTTGCCATAGTCTCGAAATTGGTCTGTTGTTTTGAAAGTGGGTAAAATTGCTCTTTTCCCCAATCTTTCTGCTAGCAAAAAAGGGGTTGGAACGAAGAGATTAGGGACACATATATAATTATATGCTCCGCGTTCTATCTCCGTCCCGCCTCGACCTTGGGAAAAATATCTAATTTTTCAAGACACTCTTGCGAAAGACCTTTGCAAGACATATGGGTGACATCCGGCAGATACTATCTGATATTTATAGGTTCGGTGACCATACCTATCTTGGTAACTCCGCCCTTTCGTATCTCTGCCATGGTTCTAACGACCGTGCCGTACGAAACCTTCTCGTCGGCCTTTAGCAGCACCGAGATTTCGCCCCGTGTCTTCTGGATGGCCGCGAGCTTCTTCTTAAGGTCGCGCTGCTTTACCCGCTTCTTGCCCATATAGATCCTTAGGCGTCTGTCAATAGAGATAACTATCGGTTCGTCGTGGCTCGTTATGGCCGAGGCCTCTATCTTCGGCAGGTCTACCTCTATGCCCGATTGCATCATGGGGGCTGCGACCATGAAGATTATGAGCAGCACCAACATCACGTCCACGAGCGGCGTAACGTTTATCTGCGACATCAGCTTGTCTTTGCCTAAACTGTTGAATTCCAACCGGGGTGCTCTCCTTTATGTGGTGTTCCGGGTACTTTTCGGGGCGTGCCCGGCAGAAGAGACCGAACTCTTAGACCCGCTTTTCAAGCACGTTTATAAGGTCGGACGAGAAGCTCTCCATCTCGGACGCGATGCGCGCTGTTCTCGATACTATGAAGTTGTAGCCGACGACCGCCGGAATTGCCACGAGCAGGCCCATGGCTGTAGCGACCAGCGCTTCTGAGATACCTGGTGCCACTACGGCCAGGTTTGCCGCCCCCTTTGCGCCTATAGAGCGAAAGGAGTTCATGATGCCCCAGACCGTGCCGAAGAGGCCGATAAAGGGCGCCGTGTTTCCGCTTGTAGCCAGAAACGGCACAGCGTACTCTATGCGCGCCAGCTCCTTGGCCCCGGTCTTCTTTAGTAAGCGTTGCATGCGGTCTACCGAGCGGCGGTCGCCCGGGCGGCTCGGCTCTGCGTTAGCCTTGTTTATATCGGTAGCGAACTCTGAGTAGACGGCCATAAAGAGGTGCGAGAGCGGCGTCTTTTTGTAGTTTCTTGCGGCTGCGGCAACCTGTTCGAGCTGCTCCTTCTTCCAGAAGAGATCGTAGAAGGCGGCTGTCTCCGACTCGACCTTCCTTAGCAGAATCAGCTTATGGATTATTATTGCCCATGAGAGAATCGAGAAGCCGAGCAGCAGAAGCAGAACCATCTTGACCATCGGTCCTGCATTGGCCAGCATGTGCCAGATGCCTGTGTCGAGTGCGAGTTCGTTCAATCTATTCTATCCTCAAAGTTAAGTTATCAGCAGAGAGACCTTATCACCGAAGGGCGTCTGCCAGAGGTGATGTGGGTCACAACCGCTGTACGGCCTAGTCCATTTCAGAGCCCGTAACAGATAGGGGCCGGAAAGTAGAAAAGTAACACCATTTTACCCGGCAAGTCAATTAATAGCCATATCTTGTTCCGTCTCTGTCTGTGAATGATAGAAATTAACGGCACTGCTATTGCCAAACCGACTGACTGGCCCTATTTTAGTGATGTACGATCTGCAATATTACAATAAATTTGCATTTGGTATACTGCATGTTCCTTCTATACCTCTATAGATAGTCGTATGCTTATCTATATAGATACAATAAATTTGCATTGTTGGACGACTCTATTGTATAAAAAGGGGGATTTCAGACGTTTATTGCCGTTAATAGCACTATTTCAAGACTATGACGATACTCTTAATAGCCATAGCAGGCGCCATCGGCACATTGGCGCGATACTACCTCGGCGGCTTTGTTCAGCGCGCTGCCGGGGCTGGCGGCTTTCCGTGGGGAACCTTCTCTGTAAATATGCTCGGCTGTCTGCTCTTCGGCTTTGTCTGGACTCTGGCCGAAGAGAAGTTCGTTATAGGCCCGCAGGCTCGCGCAGTCATATTGGTCGGCTTCATGGGTGCGTTGACCACCTTCTCGACCTTTGTCTTCGACACCGGCGCGCTCCTTAGAGGTTCTCAACTTGCGCTCGCTATCGGCAATATTGCAATGCAGAACGTAACGGGGCTTATCTTTCTCTTCTTAGGGATTGCCGTAGGCCGTCTCATATAGCTTTTCAGATATAGCGGATATGTACAGAACGTAGCGCCCGGTACTTGGGGAAGCTGCTTTTTTTAATGAAAGGACAGTACAGGATAATGGAACCGAAGGTCTTAAAGATATACCTTGGCGAACTTTTCAAGCAGTGCTTCTATGTTGCGAACGCGATAGATATACTCAACCAGTCGATCCACAGGATGAGCCCCGACATCAGCAAGGAATTCAGCGCGAGCGAGAAGTCGTACTGGACTAACGAGGTCTTCCGCTCGGCCCACAGTTTCATGGCGCACCTTAGCAACGTGGCACGGCTGCTCTGCCCGGCAGGGGCGTTCAGGCGCGAGGGTGAGCCCGAGGCCGACTTTGCGGCCCGGAGCAACAGGGTCTCAGACCGTGCGCGCGCGCTTAGCGCTGCGGTCGGCCTGACGATAGAGGAGTCGCGCTTGGGCGACGTGATGATACGCGACCACGAAGAGCACTTCGACGAATTCCTCGACGAGTGGGTAGCGGCTGCCGACATAGACAACTGCATCGACAACAAGTTCGGCAAGGCAGGCGACCCGACCGGCTCGGCGCGTTTCAACATTTTAAGGCAGTTCGACGGCGAGACCAACAAGTTCTACTACAGGGGAGAGGTCTTCGACTTTCAGGAGCTTGCCCAGTTAGTAGAGGGGCTTATTCCTAAGGTCAAGCGGGCCCTCGACGCAGAGGAGTAGCTAAGCGTCGAGGTATAAGATGACGCAGAGGAGTAGCTAAGCGTCGAGGTATAAGATGACGCAGAGGAGTAACT
>JADFVP010000070.1 GCA_015222595.1 Pseudomonadota bacterium | reverse complement strand
GAAGTAGCATCCACCGCGCTCTACCTTGTCAGCCCACTCTCAAGCGGCGTTACCGGAGAGATTCTCTACGTTGACTCGGGCTATAACATCATGGGCAACTAGCATCCGCTTTACTCCTTTAAAAACCTTACAAATTGTGCTATAATAGCATCGCTATTTCAGTAAAATAGACTGGACAGGTCTGTCAGTTGCTTACCTGTCGATGTACAGGTCTGTCTTGCCTATGCCATGCGCCTTACCTGAGCATGTTGGCAGACTTATGCCGCATTTATGCCGGACTTATGATCGAAGAGATGTACACATACTTTTAGAAAGAAGCTCTTAAAGATGCGTATAATCGCCGACCTTCATATACACAGCCTCTACTCAAGGGCGACGAGCAAGGAGATGAACCTTGCTACAATCGCCCGCGTGGCCGCCATAAAGGGCATTAACCTCGTCGGCACCGGCGACTTCACCCACCCCGCGCACTTCGCTTCGATTGAAAAAGAGCTTACGCCTGCCGAGAACGGCCTCTTCAGACTAAAAGAGAGCGCCGAGGCCCCGGACGTCCGCTTCATGCTCACAGCCGAGGTCTCCAACATCTACAAGCAGGGCGACAAGACCAGAAAAATACACAACCTGCTCTTCGCCCCCTCGCTCGAAGCGGCCCGGAAGATGAACAAGGTCTTCGACTCAAAGGGCAATATCAAGAGCGACGGACGGCCCATCTTCGGCTTTACCGCTACCGATCTTCTCAAAATAGTGCTCGACTCAGACCCCGACTCCATGCTCGTTCCGGCGCACGCCTGGACCCCGTGGTTCTCTATCTTCGGCTCCAAGTCCGGTTTCGACTCCGTAGAGGAATGCTTCGGCGACCTCTCTAAACATATCTACGCACTCGAAACGGGACTCTCGTCCGACCCGCAGATGAACAGACGCGTCTCTTCGCTCGACTCCCTTACGCTTATCTCCAACTCCGATGCCCACTCGCCGGGAAAGCTCGGCCGCGAGGCGAACGTACTGGAGTGCGACATGGACTACTTTGAGGTAATGGATATTTTCAAGACCAACGACACCGAACGCTTCATCCATACGATAGAGTTCTACCCGGAAGAGGGCAAATACCACGCCGACGGCCACAGGGCATGCGGCGTGAGCCTGACACCCGAGCAGACCGCGCTTGTGTCGGGCATCTGCCCGGTCTGCACCCGCCCGCTTACGGTCGGGGTGCTGAACCGCGTGGACGAGCTTGCCGACCGGCCCGACGACTTTACAAGCGATACTACGGTACCGGCGCGCCACCTCGTGCCGCTAATAGAGGTCGTCTCGGAGTCCCTCGGCTTCGGGGTAAACTCCAAGAGGGTCAAGACAGAGTACAACAGGCTTCTCGCAGAGGGCGGCACCGAGTTCTCTATACTGCTCGACAAAGAAAGAGCTGAACTCGTTGAGCTTGCAGGCCAGAGGACCGCAGAGGCAATACTCCGAGCCAGAAGCGGAGAGATCAGCATAAGAAGCGGCTTCGACGGCGAGTTCGGCAAAGTAAGCCTCTTCAGTACGCTTTCGCAACCGACGCCAAGTGGCGCTTACCAGACGAGTCTTTGATTATATATTTGTACAGCCTTTACGAGACAATGGATACGGTACGGACCAAGGCAAACAGAACAGTGGGGGGCACGGTTTAATGGATCGATTGCTAAAAGGAGTTAAAGAGTTTCAGCTAAACTACTATAAAGAGCAGGAGGAGTCCTTCAAGGCTCTGGCCAACACGCAATCCCCTGAAGCGCTCTTCTTCTCGTGCTCGGACTCGAGGGTAGACCCGAACGTGATAACGCAGAGCAAACCGGGCGATCTTTTTATAGTCAAGAACGTCGGCAGCATAATCCCGGACTGCGGCCCGCACTGGAAGAAGAGCTGCACGGGAGCTGCCATCGAGTTTGCGCTCGCAGCGCTCAGTATCTCCGACATCGTGGTCTGCGCGCACTCCGACTGCGGCGCAATGAAGGCGCTCTACAAAGAGCCCGAAGCCTTTAAGGATACTCCTAACCTTCAGGAGTGGGTCAACACCGCTATTGGGGCCAAGGGCGGAATCGACGCCATGAACGACGAGCCTACTTTTAAGAAACTGATAGAGATAACGACCAAAGAGCACGTAATAGAGTCGCTGGAGAACCTAAAGACCTACCCGATAGTTGCCAAGGCTATAAAGACCGGAAAGCTGAACCTCCACGGCTGGTACTACGACATAGGGAACGGCTCTGTACATACCTACAACAGCGACTCAGACAGCTTTGACCGCATAGCGTACCACCATGACGAGCAGGAGTCCATCCGCTCTCATGCGGCCCAGGTAGCTGCTCAAGGTGTAAAGAGCTGTACCCACGAGGCCTGATTGCCCTCCCAATCTCCCCCTGAAGGGTGTAATCGGCAACATTAATTGCTTTAACCGTACAAGAGAGTGCCGGGCTCTATGCCCGGCACTCTCTGATTTCGCCGTCTCACGAGAAAGGCCAGCTAAACACCTCTACCCCCAACGCTTAAAAAATATTCCTCTGCCCTCTTCCATCACAAGAGAATGTAAGATAGAATAGAGCACTTAAGTGAACAAGACAGACTGACTCCCAACCACTACCAAATTCGGCTCAATGTATAACTCAATGTATAAAAAGATACTCCTGTGCCTCGACAACTCGCCTCACTCGACAGCGGCGATAGACTTCGCCCTGACGATCTCGAAAGAGACTGAAGCAACTGTTACGGGCTGCCACGTCTATGCAGCAAAGCTTCACGACTCAAGGTTCGCCGAAATGGAGAGCGGCCTGCCCGAAAGGTACCAGAACCCCGAAGAGCTTGAGCGGCAACGGGTAATTCACGACGACCTCATCACAAAGGGCCTTCTTGCCATCTCAGACTCTTACATGGGCGTTCTCATCAACCGGGCCAATGAGTACGGCGACGAGGTCGCCACGGAAGCCACCCACTTAGAAGGACGCAACTTCGAGGAGATACTGAAAGAGAGCCGCGCAGGCGGATACGACCTCGTCGCGCTCGGCGCGCTCGGACTCGGCGCCACAGGAAGGTGCAAGACAGGCTCGGTTGCCAGAAGAGTCGCGAAAATGGCCGCGACAGACGTACTTGTGGTACGCGACACCGACTACAAGAGCGAACTCGACACAAATACCAGAGGCACGATTACCGTTGCCATTGACGGAAGCCCGCGCTCCTTCGGCGCGCTAAAGAGCGCGATCGCGCTCTCTCGAATCTATAGCTGCTCCGTAGAGGCAATAGCCGCCTTCGACCCCCAGTTCCACTACACCGCCTTTCGCTCTATAGCTGGGGTCTTGAGCGAAGAGGCCGGCAAGCTCTTCCGCTTTAAAGAGCAAGAAAAGCTGCACAAAGAGATAATAGACGGCGGGCTTGAGAAGATCTACCAAGACCATCTCGACACAGCCGTAGCAGTAGCTGAAGCCGACGGAGTGAAGATTACCACTGTGCTGCTGTCCGGTAAAGCGACTGACAAGATACTAGAGCACGTCGATAAGACGAAGCCCTTTATGCTTGTCGTTGGCCGCACAGGGCTCCATGCCACAGCAGAACTGGACGTTGGAAATGTCACCGAAGAGTGCCTCGGCAGTGCGGGCTGCAACCTGCTAGTAAGCTCCAAGGAGTTTACTCCGGCGCCATGTGCG
>JADFVP010000069.1 GCA_015222595.1 Pseudomonadota bacterium | reverse complement strand
CCTCGACATACGCCCCTATTGCCGCGTCCGGCGTGCCGTCCTCTATGCTCGAATGGACTGTAAACCCTGCGGACTCTAACTCCGCAACGGCAGAGTCGAGCGCGAGGCCTATTGAACTACTCTCACGCCCGACAGCCATAACATGGCACTCTATTCCCTTTAAAAGCGGATTCTTTATAATATACTCTAGCGCCTTGGTGGAGGTCGGGCCTCCGTCGAAGGCTATAAGGAAGCGTTCGGGTGCGCGAAATTGGTTCGGCACCACCAAGAGCGGATGCTCTAGAGCGCGGGCTATGCGTTCGAGGTTGGGGCTTATGTGTTCAACGTGCTCGTCGGCAAGCGCGCCTCGTTTGCCGATAATAATAACCTCTTTGCCGGTCTCGAACTCGCAGATAGTCTCCACAAGCTCACCCCTTCTCTTTAAAAGCGCAACGTCGGCAACCCCGGCCTCTTTGAGCTTAGCCTCGGCCCCGTTCAAAACCTCGCGCCCCTTTTTAAGCTCTGCCTGTCCGCGAGCCTCGTCCTGCTCGCTAAGAGTGTCTAAGAGCCCGGAACTCGCGTCAACGCCGATTGCGCCACTTAAGTCCGCCGGAGTCCCTCCTGCCGGATTATCGGGCAGAATATGGAGCAGCTCTACCGCCGCGTCGAGCCTACCACTCACCCACGCGGCATGCTCGGTAACACTCTCTGAGTAGCTTGAGCCGTCTATACATGCAAGTATTTTCATAAACTCTCCTAGTGCTCCATAATCCGGTCCAGCGAGTCACTCTTATCATAGACCGCAAGCTTGTCGATTATAGTTGCGCTCGCCTTGTTGAGCCCGACGAGTTCAACAACCGCGCCTTCTCTGCGGAACTTCAAGACTACCTTGTCGAGCACCGCTACCGCCGAGGTGTCCCAGAAGTGCGCAGCGCTGAGATCGATTCTAACCCGCTCCACCGCCTCCTTGAAGTCGAAGGCCGAGACAAAGGAGTCGGCTGAGGCGAAGAAGACCTGACCATAAACACGATAGACACGCTCTGCGCCCTCATCAGCCAGCTCCGACTCCACGGAGAGAAAACGCGAGATCTTACGCGCAAAGAAGAGCGCACTCATCAGCACCCCGACAAAGACCCCCTTGGCAAGGTCGTGCGTAAAGACCACGACTATAACGGTCGCAAACATCACCACGCTCGAACTCTTGGGATGGGTGCGGAGATTTCCGAGAGAAGCCCAGCTAAAGGTTCCTATGGAGACCATTATCATTACCGCCACCAACGCAGCCATCGGAATCTGCTTGACCCACGCTCCCAGTACTAATATCAGAAAAAGGAGAAAACAGCCCGCGAAAAAGGTGGAGAGCCTGCCGCGCCCGCCGGACTTTACGTTGATGACCGACTGGCCTATCATGGCGCAGCCCGCCATGCCGCCGCAAAGGCCAGTGAGTATATTGGCAATGCCCTGTCCCCAGCACTCGCGGTTCTTATCGCTTCCGGTGTCCGTAAGGTCGTCGATAATAGAGGCCGTCATCAGCGATTCTAACAATCCAACGACCGCGAGGGTCAATGAATACGGCAGCACAATGCGCAAGGTCTCTAAGTTAAGCGGCACTTCTGGAAAGAGGAAGACCGGAAGCTGAGTCGGAAGCTCGCCCATGTCCCCGACCGTTCTGAGATCGAGCCCTATAACGACGCTGACTACCGAGAGCACTACAATACAGACCAGGGGAGACGGAACGGCTTTAGTAAAGCGCGGGAAGATGTAGATGATGGCGAGCCCGAAGGCGACCATGGCGTACATCTGCCACCCGGCGCCGATGAACTCCGGGAGCTGGGCCATAAAGATGAGTATGGCAAGGGCGTTCACAAAACCGTTCATGACCGAGCGCGAGACGAACCGCAGCAGCACCCCGAGCCGTAAAACCCCGGCAAGTATCTGAAACCCGCCCGTTAGAATAGTCGCGATTAGAAGGTACTCAAGGCCGTGCACCTTCACGAGAGTTACCATCAACAGGGCCATGGCCCCTGTGGCAGCCGACACCATACCGGTCCGCCCGCCGACTATCGCTATAATCACCGCCATGGAGAAGGAGGCGTAGAGGCCAACCTTGGGGTCTACCCCGGCTATGGCCGAAAAGGCTATCGCCTCCGGTATGAGCGCAAGCGCGACGACCATGCCTGCAAGGAGATCTCCTCTGACGTTCCCGAACCATTCGGAACGCAGGCGCGTAAGCCTAATGCGTGGTAAAGACATGCGTATGACCTCTGTTTATTATGAAACACGATTTAAGAGCGGGCAGACGGACACAAGGCGCGAAGAGGGCTGGCTCCGACATCCGGTCCGTCTCTTTAAAAGCAGTAGTACAAGAGAGGACAGGTGCGGCGAGCCCTCCGTAATAGAGTGCCGACCCGAAAAAAACTAATTTATTGTTCTCGCTTCAGCGCAGGTGAAATTTCCAAGAGAGTCGTCTGGAAGGGAGTGCCGGTACCTAAGTACTGCTGCGGCTTTAGAAGAACCAATCTTTTATAGATCGAAGTAATTTAATATAGTACAACAGTTCCGGCAGAAAAGAAAGTACGGTCTCTTACTGTTCGATTTTTAGTTCTACAAAAGAGGCTCTATAAAGAGTTCCGTCCTTAATGAGAGACGGGACGGGCGCTATTGACTACCGGCTCCGCTCTGCCGTATACTTCTCTTAAACCGATTCCTCTAAAAACGGAATCCGATACCGGATCCGTTCTATTCCGACAGCAACGCAGAGGGTACTATGGAAACGGACCTGAAGTTCTATAAAGAGCGGCTTAAAGAGAGGCGCGAAGAGCTGGTGGCCGAGATAGAGTCGGCAAAGGAGAGCACAAAGCCCGTGGAGCTAGACCAAGCCAGCGTCGGTCGGCTCTCGCGCATGGACGCCATGCAGGCCCAGGAGATGGCCCTCGCGCTCGAAAGACGCAAGAAAGAAGAGCTGGTTCGAATCGGCTCGGCCATGAAGCGGATTGAGACTGAGGAGTACGGCTACTGTATCGACTGCGAAGAGCCTATTGCACCCAAGCGTCTGGAGTTTCTACTCACTGTGCTGACCTGCGTTGAGTGCGCGGCAAAGCGGGAGTAAAGAGCAGCTTCGAGGCCGACCGCCGGGCTAGTTTGTCATACTGGTAAGCAGGCGGTTAATAGAGTTTGCGAACCTCTCCTTGTCCTTTGGGCCAAAGGGCGGCGGGCCGCCGGTCTCAACGCCTGAGTCTCGGAGGTTCGCCATAAAGTCGCGCACCGAGAGCCGCTCCCTGACATTCTCTTCCGTATAGAGTTCGCCTCTGGGGTTTATGGCCGTAGCGCCCTTGGCTACAACAAGAGCCGCAAGCGGAATATCCGCTGTAACGACAAGATCGCTCTCCGAGATACTATCCACTATATGGGCATCGGCAATATCAGCCCCTTTATCTACCTTAACAAACGAAATTAACGGCCCCTTCGGTATCGCCATATAAGAGTTGGCCACCAGACAGATCGGAATCTTCAGCCTGTCGGACGCCTTAAAGACGACCTCCTTCACGGCCCTCGGACACGCGTCGGCATCTACCCATATCTTGAACTTTACGCCCTTTTCCACTCGCTCCGCCTATGCCTCCCTTAAACTATAACCACTATAATCGTACAAGTATACTCTAGCACGAACTACCGTAAAAACAGCAGCAGGAACTGACGAGCGGCAAAAGTTCAGCTAAGATTAAGGTGAAAGATATGAATAAAGGAACAAAACATTGGGGACGGAATTCAGATGATACGACGCATTCTCATAACGCTCTTTCTCGCTCTGCTCTTGCCCCTCTTGCCAACTGGAGCGACCGGCGGCCACGATTCAGCCCGTTCCGATCTCGTCGGCAAGTACGAAACAGCGACATACGCGGGGGGCTGCTTCTGGTGCATGGAGCACCCGTTCGAAAAATTGGGTGGAGTTACGGCGGCTGTCTCAGGCTACACCGGTGGGCATGTAAAGAACCCGACCTACGCTATGGTCTCGTCGGGCAAGACCGGCCACATAGAGAGCGTACAGATTACCTACGACCCGGCAAAGGTCAGTTACTCAGAACTGCTCGACGTCTTCTGGCGCCAGATAGACCCGACCGACGCCGGAGGTCAGTTCGTCGACCGTGGCTTTCAATACTCTTCCGCTATATTTTTTCATTCAGAGTCTCAACGCAAAGAGGCCGAGCGTTCGCGTGACGAACTCGACGCTTCGGGTAGATACTCCTCTCCTATCGTAACCAGAATAGTCGAAGCAGTTGAGTTCTACCCGGCGGAAGAGTACCACCAGGATTACTACAAGAAGAGCACTATAAAGTATAAGTACTACCGCTACCGGTCCGGGCGCGACCAATTTTTAGATAAGGTCTGGGGCGACGAAAGAGACAGGGCAGGTGAGAGTTCCGACAAGGGTTCTAGAGAACGGAACGTAAGCGCCGCCGCTGGATTCGATGGCCCACGCTACGTAAAGCCTGCGGCCAAAGAGCTGCGCAGACGCCTTACGCCTCTTCAGTACAAGGTAACGCAACAGGAGGCAACGGAGAGGGCCTTTAAGAACGAGTACTGGGAGAACAAACGCGCTGGCCTCTACGTAGACGTCGTCTCGAAAGAGCCGCTCTTTAGCTCAACCGACAAGTTCGTCTCCGGCACCGGCTGGCCGAGCTTCACGAGACCTCTGGTGGCGGCCAATATTGTTGAACGGGAAGACAGGGGGTTTTTCGGCCTGAGAACAGAGGTCCGGAGCCGGTACGGCGACTCGCACTTAGGTCACCTCTTCAAGGACGGCCCTGCCCCGACCGGGCTTCGCTACTGCATCAACTCGGCCTCGCTTCTCTTTATACCTGAGGCCGAGCTTGGGGCCAGAGGGCTTGGCCACTATAAAGATCTCTTCGACGCAAAGAGCATGGCAGAGTAGGGCGCGGTGCATCTTAACAGAGAGAGCCGTGCCTACCAGTTCTCGCCTAAAAGCTCGAAGTGGGCCTGCGGGTGGATACAGGCCGGGCACTTCTCCGGGGCCTCCGGGCCTTCGTGCAGGTAACCGCAGTTCCGGCACCTCCATGTGACCGTTCCGTTCCTCTTAAAGACCCTTCCCTCCTCTATATTGCGCGCAAGGTCGAGGTACCGTTTCTCGTGCTGCTTCTCAGCTACTGAAATGGCCTCGAACATCAGCGCTATCTCTGTAAAACCCTCGTCGTGCGCAGTAGCGGCAAAGGAGGGGTAGAGGTCGCTCCACTCGTGATGCTCACCAGAGGCGGCGGCCCTCAGGTTCTCCATGGTTCCGGCTATCGTGCCGAACGGAAAGGAGGCCGTTATCTCCGTCTCGCCTCCGTCCATGAACTTGAAGATCCGCTTTGCGTGCTCGCGCTCCTGATCGGCTGTCTCTAAAAATATCTCGGCTATCTGCACCAGCCCCTCTTTGCGCGCAGCAGCGGCAAAGTAGGTGTAGCGGTTTCTGGCCTGAGATTCTCCGGCAAAAGCCGCCATGAGGTTCTTCTCTGTGGTGCTTCCTTTAAGCTCCATCTACTCCCCCTCTCTTGCTATTAAAGTCAATCCGCAACCTGTTCCGGCATACGCGCCGTACCGGCTACCACTGCAAAGCTCTCTCTTTTTTCGAGTTTATTTCGTCTGAGTTTATCTCGACGCCGCAGCTTTTGCAATCCCGTCGAGTGCACGCTCTACCTTCGAGATGACACCCTCGCAGCCGGTCATGCCATGCCTATTCGCGAGATACTGCGGAGCGTTGTACGATATCCAGACCGCCCCTGTCGCATCCTCCCATATTAACGCCTTCTGCGGCAGATCGATCGCCGCGCTCTGGGCGCACTTCATAAGGGTGGTTCCTACTTTCGGGTTGCCAAAGAGTATCAGCTCCGTATCTCGCAGTTCCGCCCCGACCTTAGAAGCTGCCTCGGAATGCTTTATCCGGTTGAAGACCGTCATCCCTTTCTCTTTCAGAATACGCTCTACGCGCTCCGCGCTAACCTTCACACTATAAGCAGACGGCACATCTACCATGCCGTCGGCGGCATCTGTCGAAGATGCCGGAAGCGGGGCAAGTACGGCTAAAAGCAGAACCAACGGTACCAGCAAAGTTAAACAGGTTACCCTCTTCATGCTCTCCTCCTTTTTACAGACATACATCTGGCTGGGCAGACGGGGCTTACGGGGCGGCGAGCCCTCTACTCTTCTATCATTCCACTCTTCTACCCTTCTACCAACGACCGGCGCGGGAAGGTGTAGTTGTGGAAGGGGTCGAGCAGGTACGCCCCCTTCTCTTCGAAAGGATACCAGACCAGCTCTTTCTTGGCGACCGTGATCTCGAAGTCGGAGTAGAACTTAACCGCCTCGCGGTCTATCCTTCCGATAACAAGAAAGATAAGCGGGCGGAGCATCTCCTTCGCATCCTGCACCGGGAGCGATACGTTCAAGAAGTCGTCCGACTCCGCCACCTCACCGGGCTCTACCGGCAACTCCTTCTGAAAGGTTCCTATTCTTGCGGCAAGCTTTATTACCGCGCCGGGGTTCGGCGCAAGCATCGCCGGAACAAAGAACCGGAGCGGCCTCTCGGGTGCTTCGTCCCTAAGGGTATGCCTGCCCATCCGCATGAACTCTGCGAGATCTCCAATCCGCCCAAGCTCCAGTCCGGCTGCTTTGGAACTTAAAGAGAGCTCGAACCGCCAGAACGGTATGTAGGCGCCCTTGAAGCCGTCATTGGCGGCGAGGAGCGTTATCTTCTGCTGGCGGTAGTCGTCACCGTCCAAGAGCCAGAGCCGGGAGCACTCGGCGCAGTGGAAGAAGAGCGCAGAGTCGCCGGGCTTTAGGTCGTGGCCGCAGTTGGCGCATCGATGCGTCACGAATTTTACTCGGTACTCTTGCTCGGCGTTACCCGGTACTTCTGTGGACTCTTCTTTATTATACACTTCTTTGCCTAGTCCCGTGCCTGCCACGCCGTCGAAGAGGGCAACGGTCGTGCCGTTCTCTTCTTTATCTGAATACTCAACCGCTATTACCGGATAGTAGAGCAGCACGAACCGCTCGCCTACTATGGTCGTTTCATGATACTTCCACCCGGGGTTCTCGACACCCCACTCGGCAGCCGCTACGGCCTCCTTCCGGGCCTCCTCTTTACTCTTTGTAATGGGGAGCACGATGTCGTCTGCGCCAAACTGCTCGGAGTCGAAACCGTCGGCTTCCAATACCTCGGAGCGAAGTCCGAGCGTGGTGAGCGCCGAGGCGACAGAAGAGTTGGCCTCGAACGTGTGGCTCCACGCGCGCGCGTCGAGCCCGTTCTTGGTTCCGCTTGAGTGACAGGAGTAGACCATGCCCTTGCAGTACCAGAACGGCTTGTAGATGGTTTTTATCCGACCCGGCCGACACGGCGAAACTTCTGCGCTACCGGAGGTAGAGACCGAGTTGGGTAAGGCTTTATTGAAGGCTTCATTGAAGGCTACAACGATTTCGTCTCTTTCGAGACGCGGAGATATAACGTACTTGAGCGTTCTGCCCTCTGTCTGACACCTGAGCACCGAGGCGCAAAAAGAGCAGGTGAAGGTATGGGCGCCCTCTAAATGACGGGCACTGCCGTTGCACTCCGGGCATCTTGTAGAGACGAAGAGAGAGGTCTGCATGGGTTAGAGTCCTTATCTTCCAATCATCTAACCGGTTGACTCGCCGCAGTGGGGACAGAAGCTGGTGCCGGGCAGCAGCTCCTTTTGACACTCGGCGCACTTCGGGTGGGATTTAAGATCAAAGCCGCACTTCATGCAGAAGTTGGCGTGCACGGTTACCACCTTCGTGCAACTGGGGCAGATGTTCATGGCCTCCATCTGGTGCCCGCACTTGTAGCAGAAGAGGCTGTTGTCTGGTGTGTGCGAGAGGCATTCGGGACACTGAACGGTCGGCACCGAGGTGGAGTCGAGGTCTTTCTGGTCTGGAGCAAACGCTTTACCCATGTAGCCCGGCATCATCATGCCGACCCCCATGCCGACCCCCATACCGCTGCCCGTGGCCCCTGAGGTTCCGGGCGCGTCCATCGACTTTGCAAGCTTGTACTTCAGGAACTCGTCTAAGTCCTTAACGGCCCCCATTCCGCTCTTTTCGTCTATCATCTTCTGTACTTCGTCCGGCGGGGTGATGGAGCGGATATAGAAGTCGAGCAGCTCAATGCCGTACCGGCTGAACTCCCCGACGAGCCTGCTCTTTAACTCGGCGGCAAGCTCCTCGTACTTCTTCGGAAGCTCCAAAATAGTGTCGAGCTTTTCGCCGAAGAGGTCGTTCATCTTGCAGACGATTATGGAGCGAAGGTAGTCCTCCACGCGGTCGGTGGTGTAACTCGCCTCGCGCCCGACCAGCCGGTTTATAAAGAGCAGCGGGTTTGTGACCTTGAAGCTGTAGACACCGAAGCCGCGCAGGCGCACAAGACCGAGTTCCGAATCCTTAAAGGCCACCGGCTCGCGCGTGCCCCACTTCATGTTGGTGAAGACCTTGTGGTTTACGTAGTAGACCTCGGCCTGAAACAGGTTCTCGAAGCCCCATGGGGCGCTAAAGAGCTTTGTGATAATAGGGATATTGAAAGTGGAGAGCGTGTAGCGTCCGGGACCGAACGAGTCGCACGCCTTGCCGTCGCGGTAGAAAACAGCGCTCTGGGTCTCGCGCACGATCAGCTGCGCGCCGAGTTTTATATCTGCCGAGCCCTGTTCAGGAAAGCGGTGGATCATGTCGTCGGGCGAAGGATCCGGCCACTCGATAACCTCCAGCAGTATACCCATCTCAGTACCTCCTTAAATTGCGGCTTAGCCCGG
>JADFVP010000068.1 GCA_015222595.1 Pseudomonadota bacterium | reverse complement strand
GATATTATCTTTCTCTACTCCGTACCGACCGAAGTTGCTACGACTACGGACGACGACACCGGTAGCGGCGACGGCGACGGCACGAGGGGCCGCTTTACCACCGACGGGCCCAAAGAAATATCCAACCACGAGTACTTCGCCAAACTGAGCCAGAGGGTCGTAAGCATACTGACGCTCAGAACGCGCGAAGGCATCGTCTTTCCGGTCGACACTCGCCTTAGGCCTTCTGGCAACGCCGGGCCTCTGGCCGTTACCGGCGCCTCTTTTGTAAAGTACCACACGGGCGAGACCGCCGTCTGGGAGCGTCAAGCGATGACAAGAGCGCGCGTGGTTGCCGGAGACGTCGAGTTCGGCAACCGGGTGCTCGACGAGGTCAACAAAGCTCTTTACTCAAAGCCCTTGACAGATAAAGATATTTCGGAGATGCTTAGAATTAGAGAGCGCATGGAGTGTGAAATTGCTAAAGAGAGCGCCACGCGCTTCAACTTAAAGTCGGGCTCCGGCGGTCTTATCGATATAGAGTTTTTGACCCAGGCCATGCAGCTCGGGTTCGGCTCCGAAGTACCCGAAGCAGTAACCCCGGAGACGCTCGGCGCGCTTTTAGCTCTTGCAGAAGCGGAAAAGATACCTTATGTCGAGTACGAATTCCTAAAGGAGACCTATCTCTTTTACAGGCTCCTGGAGACTCGTCTCCGGATTGTACACGACAGGGCCGAAGGGTTTCTAACGGCCAAGACCGATGAGCTTGATACGCTTGCCAAAAGCTCCGGCTACCACCAGAGCGGGGCCAAAGGGCCGGGCCTCGGCATGGCGCTTCTCGACGACTACAAGGCACTGTCGAAAAAGGTACGCGAACAGTACCTTAAGCGGCTCGAAGAGCTAAAACATAGCTG
This sequence comes from Pseudomonadota bacterium, assembly GCA_015222595.1. Classification (GTDB taxonomy): domain Bacteria; phylum Desulfobacterota; class GWC2-55-46; order GWC2-55-46; family JADFVP01; genus JADFVP01. The sequence continues at coordinate 33,714 of JADFVP010000068.1, read as the reverse complement.
TTAACTTTGTATGCTTTTAGCCGAAGTAGTAGTATGGTCGCCCGTTGTCCCAATTTTCGTACTTGGCAGATCGCCTACTTAGAGATCTTCTCCTTTTAACTGCTCAGGCATAACGGATCAGGAAGGAACCGATTTTGAAAAAAAGTCATGGTAACCTGGTCGATATCGGACTGCCCAAGCTGCTCCACCTTATCTACAAACAGAACAACTCCTTCGGCATACTCGACATACTGCGCGAACCGATCAAGAAACGTTTCTTTTTCGTCGACGGCGTACCCGTCTTCGCTACCTCCAACATTCTCGGCGAGGTTCTTGGCCGGCTCCTGATGCTAGAAGGCATCATTACTCAAAAAGATTATGAAAAGTCCCTTGAGGCGGTCTTAAAAGAGAACCGGCGCCACGGCGAGGTACTGACCTCCATGGGCCTTATTACTGCCGCCGAGCTGGACAACTTTCTCCATCTTCAGCTCAAGCGCCGCGCATGGAAAATTTTCGGCTGGAACGAAGGCACATACAACTACGAGGTAGTTGACGCGCTGCCGGCAGGCGCAACCCCCATGCCGCTCCATCCCGCAAAACTTATTCTCGACGGCATAAGCCTCGGCTTCTATCCGCTCGAACGGATAAGGGAAGAACTTAGCGGTTATCTCGACACTGTTATGGTTCCCGCTTTCGACTCCACGCGGTACAAGGCAGAAGACTTCGGGCTCAATATTCAAGAGGCCCGTTTCTTTGAAAAGTTCGACGGTTCTGCTTCGGTGCAAGACGTGCTCGACGGCTCCTTTCTGCTCAAGCAGCGCGCGCTCTCACTAACGCTATCCCTTATAATGACCGGCTCTCTCGCTCCTTTGGCGGTTGAGGGCGGTGTTGCTGTGAAAGAAGAGACGCTAAATCTTGTTGAAGAGGAGGAGCGCAAGGAGAGCGCGGCCCCGGCAACGGGATCGAGACTAAATGCGGAACTGCTCTTTATGCGCGCCAAGTCGGCCTTCGCGGAGTCTAACTTCGACGTGGCCGTCGATACGCTCAAGCAGATCATAGAGATCAACCCCATGGAGGGCGAGTACTGGGCCTGGCTCGGATGGGCGCTCTACAACTCCGACCCGTCGAAGATAAAAGAGGCGGAGAGCACGATAAAGGACGCGATCGATCTAAATAACGAACTCGACGGCGCATGGTACTTTCTTGCCCGGATCTTCTTCGACAACGGCGAGTACAAGGCTGCCGAAAGCGCATACATGACCTCGTGCGACAAGAACCCGTGGATGCTCGAAGCGGTGGCCGAGCTTAAACGGATCGAAATCCGCCGCTCGATCGGAATAGAGACCGGCGACATGCCGCACCCGGAGTATGTAGACGCCTTCGGCTTTGCCTTCGACCCCTTTTCAACAGAGCCGCACGACCGGTACAAAGTTCCCTCTGCCGGGGCTACCGAGACGCTTGAGACCATACTCTCTGCAATACAGAAGAGAGAAGGCCCGATAATCGTAGAGGCTAAAGAGGGCGCGGGCAAGACCACGCTCATAATAGAACTGCTCAGAAGCCTAAGTAACAAGAAGACGCTTGCGGCTGCGATACTCTCGCCCGCCAAGCGCGAACTGCAACTTATAAAGACCATAAACGCAGAGCTGCACGCTACAACAGAGTCGCGCTCGATAAAAGAGCAGCTCCTTAGCCTCGGAATGAAGATCTCGCAGAACAACAGCCAGGGCGGGTCTACCATAATACTGCTCGACAAGGCCCACGAGCTGACGACCGGTTGCCTGAAACTTGTACAGTACCTTGCGCGACTAAAGAGCCTGCAACTTATACTCATTTCAGAGCCTGGCCTCTCTCTGAGACTAAAAGAGCCTGACTTTGCAGAGCTGAACAGAAAGAGCCTCGTACGTCTCGATATTGCGCCTCTGACACTGGCAGAGACCGGAGGGTTCTTCCGTAAAAGAATAAGTGCGACCCCGGCCACAAAGACGCGCCCAACTCTCGATGACACTGCGCTTTCGTTGCTCTTTAAAGAGTGCGGCGGTACCCCGAGCGCTGCGGTACGCTGCTCTGCGCTTCTTTTGAACGCGGCGGCAACCTCCGGGGTAACGGCAATAGATGAGACAGTTGCCAGCGCTGCCTTCTTTGGTACACGGGGTACAGTGGCTACGGAAATCACAGAGCCCGACACCCTTACGCTAGAATCCATTGCGCCGGAGCCTGCACCAGCTCCGGAACAAGCGCCAACAGCAGCTTCCGTTGTACCGGATGACGCAGGCGAACTGGAGCTTATAGAGCTAGAGCCGTTAGAGCCTCTGGGCGTTGTGGGTACAGAAGAGACCCCCGAACCGCTTGAACTGACTGACGCGGCCGAGCCGGAAGAAGAGGAAGATTTTCTGCTAGAGGCCATAATCGATGAAGAGATCGGAGAGCCTCTGGACGAAACCGAGATAGAGGCGCTCGGCGAAGAGCCTGAGACGAACCAAGAGCTTATCGTTGAGCTCGATGAGCAGAGCAAGGAGGCCCCGAACCTCGACCTCCTCGAAGAGGTAATAGCGCCTGCGGAAAAATCGAAGGGTAAAGCCGACAGCGTCAAAGAGAAAAAAGCGAAAAGCACCAAAGCCGCCCCTGAAACCGCAAGCGAAGCCGTAGAGGTAGAGACCGAGCCAAAGGGCAAAAAACGCAAAGGCGGGCTCTCTCGATTGGTGCTTATTGCGATACTTATGATTCTGCTCGGCCTTCTTGCCGGCTCATATGTCAGCCAGTACCTGTTGGGGCCCTGACCCACAGTATCGCCCTCTTTTTACCTGCTTCAACTCCTTTTATCTTGACCCTGCTTTCCTTTTTTACCCCGGCTTTTCTTCGTCTTTATAGAGCAGTTTATATAACAACCGTAACTCCTGCTGTTTTTCGGTAACCGGCCGGTTTATCCACACCTCTGATAAATCGGGCTCTTACGCCTTTAGACTCTACAGAGCCCGCACATTTGCGCCTCCTTTCTCAACTATTACCGATTATCCGTTCTTTTACCGGGCGAACCACGAAATAGACCTTATTCTCTGGTAGGCGTGAGCTTATTCCCGAAACAGAAAAAGAATCATCCTTTGGATGATAGCAACTGTTACTTCAACCTTTTTTTCCATAAAAATCAACATGTTCTAGTTTTTGTTATCCTGTGTGCATTTGTGCCTCCGGGGGTCGAAATCAAAACCGCACTGCCTGCCCTTTACTTTTTTTATACACCTGTTTTACAAAGTTTCATTCCTGGCAGATAAAGCCCTTGTAAAAGGAGAACGGGTCTGATACAGTTACTCCCTACCGCTGTAGATGAGTTATAAACACCTGTGAATAACTCTGTTGATAACCCTGTTTTTTCCGTCAAACACCCCCGGTGGCGTTATGGTTTTTGAAAATCTATGGAAGAGCTGTCTCGAAGGCCTGGCCGAGCATGTTAGCCCGCAGCACTTTGCGACCTGGTTTCGCCCGATAAAGGTCTTGGGCGGCTCTGACGACGTCATCGAACTCGAGGTGCCCAACCGTTTCTTTCTCGAATGGATAAAAGAGCATTACCAGCTTCTAATCCTGGAGGTCCTGCGCCGTATCTCTTCTAAAGAGATGACCCTCACCTGGACCATCGCCAAAACGACCGCAGCCGAGCCGCCAACAAAGAAAAGTACAAAGAGCGGCACAAAGAGGCTGTCGGCCAAGACAAAACCCGACAAGAGCAAAGACGTAGAGGCGCTGGCAAAAGAGATCGGCCTCAACTCCAAATACACCTTCGATAACTTTGTTATCGGCCCGGCCAACGAATTTGCCCATGCCGCGTGCAGCGCGGTGGCCAAAAACCTTGCCAGCAAGTACAACCCGCTCTTTATCTACGGAGGGGTCGGGCTAGGCAAGACCCATCTGCTCCAAGCCATAGGGCACGGAGCCTTGAAGCTCAACCCGTCTATAAAAATCTGCTACTACTCCTCAGAACGTTTTATGAACGACTTTATCAACTACGTAAGTCGCCAGAAAATGTCCGACTTCAGAGGCAAGTTCAGAAATGTAGACCTTCTTCTTATAGATGACATCCAGTTCTGGGCTGGTAAAGAGCGCACGCAAGAAGAGTTCTTCCATACCTTCAACGTGCTGCACGAAAATCACAAACAGATCATCGTAACGAGTGATAAATTTCCGAAAGATATCGCAGGAATCGAAGAACGACTGAGGAGCCGGTTCGAGTGGGGCCTTGTTGCCGACATTCAGCCCCCGGATACCGAGACCAGAATCGCTATCTTAAAGAGAAAAGCCCTGGCAGAGGGCATAGAGATGCCAAATGATGTCGCAGCCTGGCTGGCCTCTATAAGTAATTCTAATGTCAGGGAGCTTGAAGGGTTTTTAAACAGGGTTATTGCCGTCTCTAGCCTTACGAATCAAGAGATCTCTCTTGAGATGAGCAAGAAAGCCTTAAAAAACCTTTTAAAAAAGAAAGAAGACCGTATAATAACGATTGTTGAAATTCAGCGCGCGGTCTCTACTTACTATAATGTAAAGACTTCGGACCTGAAGTCCAAAAGGCGCCATAAGTCTATCGCCTTTCCGAGACAGGTTGCTATGTATATAGCTAGAGAGTCGGGAAGCTTCTCTTATCCTGAGATAGGCTCTGCGTTCGGCGGTAAAGATCACTCTACGGCCATACATGCCTTTAAGAAGATAGATACCTCTGCCAAAGAGAACGGCGAACTCTTCCGTTCCATTCAGCAGATAAAAAAAGACCTAGGCGTTAATTAATCTGTTGGTTCGACCGTTGCTCTTGTTTGGATGTTTGGGATACTTTTTTGGTTAGTTCGTATAACTGTTTTGGGTGTTGGTTACCTGTTAATACTGTCTCTGTTCTGTTGGTAACTGGTGCGGTTATACCGGATAAATAGACCCCACACTTTTTTTGTTAATAAGTACCCGAAAGTATCAACAGGAACTCTTCTCTCTTTTCTTTTAAATAATAGCCTGTTATACTTTTTTCAACTTATACACAGGAACTACGACTACTACTTCTTTTTTAAAATAATAATAAAGTAATAATAGAGATACACCCTTTTCTGAATAACTTTTAAAAAGGGTAAAGAGATTAATATTCAAAGGGAGATATAAATGGAGTTTCTAATAGAAAAGCCTGCTTTTTTAAAAATCCTTCAAAGAGTCCAGGGTATTGTTGAAAAGAGAAATACAATGCCGATACTCTCTAATGTCTCTTTATCAGCAAAAGAAGGAACGGTCGAGTTTCTTGCAACCGACCTCGAGGTCTTTATAAAAGACTCTTTAGAGGCGGATGTAAAGCAGAACGGTACGGTAACGGTAAATGCCAGAAAGCTTTTTGAAATAGTAAAAGAGCTGCCGGAAACAGGAATTTCATTTAAGGCGGATCAGAACTGCAAGGTAACGGTAAAGAGCGGAAAGTCGAAATTTAATATATTGGGACTTCCCACAAAAGATTTTCCGGTATTTCCTGTTGTAGAAGAGAGCAAACTTGAAAAGATAGATAATGAGAAATTGAAAGAAATGATAGACAAGACCTCTTTTGCAGTCTCTTTAGATGAAACCCGGTACAATATAAACGGTTTTCTCTTTGAAAAAGAGGATAACAGCACTCGTATGGTAACTACAGACGGCCACAGACTTGCGTTTGTTGAAGAACAGAGCGATCTCGGTATAGGAACCCAGGAGAAAAACTCTGTACTGCTGCCGAGAAAAGGTATGATGGAGGTGCGTAAGCTCTTGGAAGAGGAGTGCGAAAACGGCTTCTTTATCGGCATAACGAATAAGAGCGCATCTGTTAAAAGAGACAGTACCGTAATAAATATCAGGCTTTTAGAAGGAGAGTTTCCTGATTATAAAAAAGTTATACCGGAAGGAAATGATAAAGAAATACTCGTAGAAAAGGACCTGCTGTTAGCTTCTTTAAAAAGGGTATCGATACTCTCTTCAGATAAGATAAAGGGAGTTAACTTTAAGTTCGCTCCAAGCGGGCTGACTTTAATAGCAACAAGCCCGGATATAGGAGACGCAACAGAAGAGTTAGAGATAGAGTATAGTGGCGAAGAGATAGAGATAGCCTTTAACGCCAGGTACATGATAGATATGCTAGAGGCGATTAATGAAGAGAAGATAAAGATTGTACTGAAAAATCCGCTGAGTCCGGGCCTCGTAAAGAGCGAACCGACAAGTAATTATACATACATAGTAATGCCGATGAGGCTATAGTACCGCAGTAAATAAAGACCCTTTAAAGGTTGAAATAGAAAAAATAGATAAAAGGCAGGTTGAACGAAATGGGATATAAACGTTCAGTCTGCTTTTTATCTTGACAAACTACCAACAAATATGGCTAAATACTTATTTAATTCGTAAGAAAAATAAGGTTTTAAAGGACGTAAAAACATGAAAAGAACATTTCAGCCAAGCAAAATAAAGAGATTAAGAACCCACGGTTTTCTTGAAAGGATGTCTACCAAGGGAGGACGGGCCGTTATAAGCAGAAGACGGGCCAAGGGAAGAAAGCGCCTCTCCGTAGAGATTAGCACCAATAAGTAACCAAGAGTCTCCTCTTGTTTCCGAATATGTCGATCTATGATCGAACGAAGAGCAGGTCAAGGAGACTCGATGGTAAAAAAGCACTCCTTTTCTAAAACCGACAGGCTTCTTAATCCAAAAGAGTTTTCCCGGACGATCAAAAACGGTAAAAGATTTACAACTGTAAATTATACCGTCTACGTGCTTGAAAATTCGCTCTGCAGACACAGACTCGGTCTGGCTGTCAGCGCGCGCGTAGCAAACGGACCGGGCAGGGTAAGGTTAAAGAGGCTCCTCAGAGAGTTTTTTAGACTGAATAGAGACAAGTTATCTTCTGCCTCTATAGTACCGTCAGGCAAAGATAGCGACACGCAGGAAGAGCAAAGAACAGCAGATATCGTTATCTCTGCCAGAAGGTCCGCAGGTACGGACAAGGGCCCGAAACGGCTCTTCGAAGTAGAAAAAGAACTCTTGGGCCTATTTAAACCGGGGCTAATTTAACGACCAAGTAAGTTTAAGTAATCGGGGCAACTAACAACCGGGGCCAGTTTAAGTAATTAGGCCAGTTAGTAACCGGGTCTGTTTGCAAGTAGGGGCCAACCGTAGAACAAGTTCTGCTCTCAGCAGAGATTTTGGTCTCTAAAACGGTTTGGGGTTAGTAGATGATAAAGAGAGCCTTACAGTTTATGATCTTTATCTACAAGAAGGGCATCTCGCCCTTTCTGCCTCCCTCTTGCCGTTTTTACCCGACGTGCTCTGACTACGCGCACGAAGCCATAGAGGTACACGGACCGGTTTTAGGGCTTTTTGCTGCTCTAAAGCGGCTCTTAAGGTGTCAGCCTCTGCACCCGGGCGGCTACGACCCGGTAGTAAAAATGGCAAAAAAATAAGTGTTTCCCGCTACGGCCCTGCCGTATGCCGGTTCTAAAATAAATCTATTAAAGAAGGTTTAGCCAAGAGATGGAAAAAAGAGTTATCATTGCCATACTGCTTTCTCTGGCAGTTATAGTCGGCTATCCCTACATCCTGAAGCAGGTCTATCCCGAAGCCTACACCGAAGTTACCGAAGAGTCCGCCGTAGAGCCGGAAAAAAATGTCACCACCTCGCTGCTCTCCAAGATCGGTATCGGCGAAGCGCCTGCCGAGAAGGCAGCCCCGGCGCCAAAGGTCTTTCCTGTCACCACCAGAGCCCTACCGGGCGCAGCCGAAGAGCTTACAACGGTAGAGACCCCGCTCTTTAAAGCGGTCTTCACCAACCACGGCGGAGCGATAACAAAGTGGGAGCTTAAAAAGTATAATGCGACCAGAGAGGCGGACTCCCTGCCGGTCGACCTTGTAAACAACCTCGACTCCCAGACCACCAACAGAACCTCAATAGTAATAAACAACGAGACCGAAGAGATCGTCTTCAACAGCCCGCTAAGGAGCGCATACACGCTCGATGGCAGAGAGAAGCTAGAGTTTGTCTACAGCGGTACGACAAAAGAGGGACTCGTCGTTGAGAAGAGGTATAAGTTCTCGGCCGACACCTACATGGTCGACACAGAGGTCCGTCTCTACAACCGCTCGGATGCACCCGTTACCGGCCACATTGAGACGCTTATGTCGGCTACGCTTAAGAAAGAGACAAAGAAGTCGTACTACCACTACGGCCCTGTCGTCTACGAGGACGATGAGATCTTAAGGCAGGACTCTGACGAAGAGGCGCTTCGCGGCAAGGGAGCGCTCCACTGGATAGGTCTTGAGAACAAGTACTTTTTAACCGTTCTTCTGCCTCCTGCTTCCGCGCACCTCAACTGGGCAACGGAAGTCTACGACGAGGATTTTGCCACCACCACCGTTATCTCCGACGAGATGCGCATAGCCCCGGGCGCAGACGCCGCCGTTGTCTACAGCACCTTTTCCGGCCCCAAGCTCTATAGCCTTATGACCAATAAGCACATAGGGCTCGAAGAGTCGATAGAGTTCGGCTTCTTCGCAATAATGGCCAAGCCCTTTCTCGTTATCCTCAATCTGATGCAGGGCTATCTGGTAAACTACGGTATCGCAATCGTACTCTTTACCGTCGCCATAAAGCTCCTCTTCTACCCCCTTACCAAGCACTCCATGACGTCGATGAAGGAGATGCAGCGCGTTCAACCGCAGCTTGCCGCCATAAAGAAACGCTTCAAGGACAACAAAGAGAAGATGAACAAAGAGGTCATGGGCCTCTACAAGAAGTACAAGATAAACCCTGTAAGCGGCTGTCTGCCGATGGTGCTGCAGATTCCGGTCTTTATCGCCCTGTACGAGGTTCTCTATGTGGCGATAGAGCTGAGGCATGCGCCCCTTATTCTCTGGATCACCGACCTTTCGGCAAAAGACCCGTACTACATAACGCCGGTTCTTATGGGCGCGTCGATGTACTTCCAGCAGAAGATGACACCCTCTTCCCCGGACCCGACTCAGGCGAAGATGATGCAGTTTTTGCCTATCGTCTTTACCTTCATGTTCTTGAACTTTCCGGCCGGTCTCGTTCTCTACTGGCTGACCAACAACCTTCTCTCTATCGGACAGCAGGTTATTATCAACAAGGCCCATGCGGCCAAGGCCTCAAGCGTGCCGCCTATCGACCTTACTCAGTACGACGAGCCCGATACTCCGAAAGAAGTAAAACCGGCGAAGAGCCAGCATAAGGGTAAGGGCAAGGGCAAAAAGAGTAAGAAGTAAAGGGCCCGCAACCCCTGTCACTACCAAGACCCAACACTTTTCCGGCCCGCTTCTTTTATACCTGTTCGGACTCCGGCTCTGTTAGTCTGTAACCATCTAGACGACTCTCGTAAGAATACTCTCTCTCACTCCATACCCCCAAACCCTTAAGACCCTAAGAGCGCGTTATGTCGACCCCGATAGAAACGTCCGACACCATAGCAGCCATTTCGACCCCTGTCGGCCAGGGCGCAATCGGTATCGTCCGCATTACCGGCCCAACTGCCTTTGGTCTAGCCGAAAAGGTCTTTGCCCTGCGCGGAGCCGGGGTCGAGAACAGAGTAGAGCGGTACCTCTACTACGGATCGGTTCACTCTTGTGACGGGGTTAAAATCGATGACGGTTTTATCGTCTACATGTCGGGGCCGAACTCGTACACGGGTGAAGATACCGTAGAACTTTTCTGCCACGGCGGGCTTTTAGTAACCGCGCGCGTCTTAGAGACCGTTCTCGCAGCTGGTGCGCGTATAGCAGAGCCCGGAGAGTTCACGCGGCGCGCATTCATGAACGGCAAGCTCGATCTGGCGCAGGCCGAAGCGGTAATAGATGTCATCAAGGCCTCAACTGACGGCGCGCTCCGTTCAGCCAGAGCGCGTCTTGGCGGTACGCTCTCTAAAAGGATCAATTCCATTAAAGACGGCCTTGTGGATCTGAGGGTCCGCATAGAGGCGACGCTCGACTTTCCCGAAGATATCTCACCGGAGCTTTTAGAAAAAGGTCGTTCAAAAGAAGAGACCGACCCACTCGTCGCCGAACTTGCAACAGTAGTAGCCGATGCAGAAGGAGCGCTACAGAGGCTTCTCGCAACGTATGACGAGGGGCGTCTTTTAAGAGAGGGCCTGAGGGTTCTGATACTCGGCCGCCCGAATGTCGGCAAGTCGAGCCTCCTTAATCTGCTTTTGCAAGAGGAGCGCGCGATCGTAACCCACCTGCCGGGCACAACGCGCGACCTCATAGAGGAGCCCCTCAATATCCGCTCCATCCCTGTGCGCCTGATAGATACCGCCGGGCTTAGAGAGACCGCCGACTTGGTCGAGTCGATCGGAATAGAGGCCGCAAGGGCGCAGATAGAGTCTGCCGACATGGTGCTCTTTGTCGTCGATCTAACAGATTCCGACTTTACAGAAGACAGAAAGATAGTCGAGAGCATAGAGGCGGACAAGATACTTATTGTTGCGAACAAAAAAGATAGTGCCGATATAGAGGCGCACGCTAGGCTGGAAAAAACTTTTTCCGATATGGGTAGGGTCGCTGTTTCAGCTCTAGGTTTTTCTAATGACACTGCCAATAACGAAAAAGACGGTTCGGGAATAGTGGAGCTTGAAGAGGCGCTCTTTACTCTTGCAACGGGCCATGCGCCCGGTTCTGCTCAAGGGGCCGACCAGACCTCGGAAATGATAACCTCGGTTCGGCACAAACGCTCTTTAGAGGGGGCGCTCGTAGCATTAGAAAGGGCGCGCGCTGCGGCTGTGGGCCGCGTGCCGCTCGAACTGGTGGCAACAGACCTTCTCCTTGCCACCAACTCCCTTGGCGAGGTAACCGGTGCGGTTACCACCGACGACATCCTCTCTAAAATTTTTTCCGAGTTCTGTATAGGCAAGTAACAGAACAGAAGAATTATCTGGTATACTTTTCATATCTGTTTCCCTTTTCTTGATTCGTCCCGTTCCGTACACAACCAATCTGTGAGGAGCGTCCTATGCTGATAAAAGAGGTGATGAGCTCTAAGGTCGTCTCAACAACGCCAGAAGAGTCTCTCGTTAAACTCGTTAAGAAGTTCATCCGCTACAACTTCCATACTCTCCCTGTTATCGAAAGCGAGGGACAGGTTGTCGGTATCGTCGATTACGAAGATATCATGAAGGTCTTTACCCCGCACAACCCGGCGCTTGAAAAACTTCTCAAATCCACCCATATGTACAATATAGGCGAGACGGATATACTCGAGACCGAGCTGCCCGAAGATATCGGTACGTCTGTAACGGTAGCGGATATTATGGAGACCGATATTATCACTGTAGGCATCGACGACGATGTCTCTGTGTTGCGCTCGAAGATGAAGCAGTATAATGTGGAGCGAGTTCCCGTTATAGAGGAGGGACGGCTTGTTGGCATTATAACGCTCTTCGATGTGATTGTCGCCGTCTTCAAGGGTAAGGGCGTGCTGTGAATACGATTCTCAGTATCGGCGTTCTTCTCCTTGGCGCTCTTGTGGCCGAGAGGCTCGTTGCGCGCATAAAGGTACCCGGAGTCACCGCCTACATCCTGCTCGGCGTGCTGCTCGGCCCTTCCCTGTTCAACATGCTTGGTTCTGAGTTGATAGACGTGTCGGATGTTCTGTCCAACATTGTTCTCGGTTTCATAGCCTTCCACATAGGCGGTAACTTTTCCGGAGAGAATTTTAGAAAGATCGGTTCGTCCGTGCTTGTGCTTTCGCTTATAGAAACCTCTATAACTTTTCTCTTGGTGATGGGCGCTATCTTTCTTGTTACCGCAGAGCCGCTATACATGGCTGCCGTTTACGGAGCCATAGCCGCTGCAACGGCCCCGACAGCCACAATGATGATAGTTATGCAGTATAATGCGAGGGGCGCGTTTACCGATCTGCTGCTCGGTATCGTCTCTATGGACGACGCATGGGGGGTTATTATCTTCTCTTTCGCCCTCTTCTTCGCGGTTGGCGCAGACGCCGGTACGGGCGGCAACGGTTTTTTCACCCTTCTCTCCCATGTCGGCCTTGAGCTTCTAACGGCTCTTTTGATCGGAACGCTCGCAGCCTTTATCGTCCGGTTCTTCGGCAAGTATGTGCAGAGGCGCGGCGACGCGTTGACCTTTATACTCGGCACGCTTCTTTTTTGCACCGGTACCGCGCTTTACTTCGACGTCTCCGCGCTCATGGCCAACATAGTCTTCGGTGCGGTTATTATCAATCTCGAACCGAGTTCGTTCCGGTTCTTCGACCACCTTAAGAAGATTGATTGGCCGCTCTATATCATGTTCTATGTGCTGGTCGGCGCAAACCTGAAGTTAGAGCTTCTGTCCTCGCTCGGTCTCGTGGCTATTGTTTATGTGCTCTTCAGGATAGCGGGCAAGGTGCTCGGGGCGTATGTCGGGGCTCGTGCCTGTGCTGCAGACAGGTCTGTCAGGCAGTATATGGGCCTTGCGCTGATGCCCCAGGCCGGAGTTGCACTCGGTCTTGCTCTTCTGGCCAAGAGCCGTTTTCCGGAGATGGGAGAGATGCTCTTTGTTACCATAACGGCAACGACTATTCTTTATGAGATGGTCGGACCTTTTGCGACTCGGTATGCGCTTGTGAAGTCGGGAGATATAGAGGCACAGAGGTAAGTTGTTGCAGCGACAGGGAGGGGGCTAAGGGGGCTAGCAGCAGCAGAGTTTTTTTGATTTAAGCGTACTGTAAGCCTCGCGGAAGATAAAGCCTGATATGACGATAGCCGAGACCGGGTCTGCCCACCAGAGGCCGTACAGGTAGTTGAGCCCGAGCCCTACGATGAGCGCAGCCGAGAGTATGGAGCAGAGCCAGGTCTGGCGCGAGTCCGCTTTGAGCGCGTCAGATGATATTTCTTCAGCGCACCGGCCCTTGGCGCGAGCTAGAAGCGGCATAATAATGATAGAAGCAACGGCAATGGCGATGCCAAAGAGCGTCGGGTCGGGTCGTTCTCCAAGCCAGAGTTTTGTAATAGCCCCGTACAGCACATACCCGCCAAGAAGAAGAAAACTTACCCCCACCAGCTTTACCGAGAGAGCCTCTACTCGTTCCTCCTCCTCTTTAGAGACCTTACCATGCCGCGTAAGCCTCCAGATAAGCACTGCACCCGAGAGAGACTCTATACCGCTATCGAGCCCGAAGCCGACAAGGGCCACAGAGCCCGTTAAGTACCCGACCAGCACAGAGACCACGCCCTCGGCCACGTTGTACCCGACGGTAAAGTATTCGAGCCACAGGGCCTTTTTATAGGTCTCTAGCATAGGTAGAATAGGATTATGGTGTAGAAACTTTGGACGGCGGCAAAGGTGGGGGAAAGAGCGGGCCGGAGTAGCTGACGCTACTTCCCTTCCGCGTCGGTCCACATGCTCTCGGCCTCTTCCACGTCGTTCTTGCTGCCGATAACTAAGCTGGTTCTCTGGTGCAGACTTGTAGGAGTTATCTCCATTATTCTCTCTGTTCCGGTAGAGGCCGCGCCACCTGCCTGCTCCACGAGCATCGAGAGCGGGTTGGCCTCGTACAGAAGCCGTAGCTTTCCGGCCGGTGTCTTTCTGTCCGCTGGGTAGAGGAAGATGCCGCCGCGAAGCAGGTTGCGGTGGAAGTCCGACACGAGCGAGCCGACGTACCGGCCCTTGTATGCGCGGCTCCTGTCCTTAAGGCCCTTTACATATTTTTGTGTGCCGGGGTACCACTCTTCGGCATTCGCTTCGTTGGCGCTGTAGATCTGTCCGTCGTCGGGGATTTTGATATTTTCATGCGAGAGCAGAAACTCTCCGACGCTCGGGTCGAGCGTAAAGCCATGGGTTCCGTGGCCGGTGGAGTAGACGAACATAGTGGATGAGCCGTAGAGGACGTAACCGGCGCAGACTTGAGAGACCCCGGCCTGAAGAAAGTCCTCGACCGTTGCCTCGTGGTCTGTATCGCACTTCAAGATAGAGAAGATCGTGCCGACCGAAATGTTTACGTCTATGTTTGAAGAGCCGTCGAGCGGGTCGAAGAGCAGAAGGTACTTGCCCCTCGGGTACCTCTTGTTTATGGGAATAATATCTTCAACCTCTTCAGAAGCCATTGCAGCTAAGTGGCCGCCCTGCTCCATCGTCTTCACTATGGTGTCGTTGGCGAGTATGTCGAGCTTCTGCACCTCTTCGCCCTGCACGTTGTCGAAACCGGCGGCGCCGAGTATGTCGATAAGGCCGGCCTTGTTCACCTCTCTGGAGATGATCTTTGCCGCTACCACAAGGTCGGTAAAGAGCGAAGTGAAGCTGCCCTTGGAGTGCGGTACGCATCTCTGTTCTTCGAGCAGGAATTGGGTGAGGGTCATTCCGATGGTGGCCATACGCTCTCCTTTTTAAAAATCCTAATAAAAAATTCTAAAAATAGACTCAATAGTTGACCGGCTTTCCGGCCTGAAATAGTAATAAAGAACCGCTAGCGAAACTTTTACCCGGTTACTGCGCTCCGGGTGCTACGGCAAGCCCTTTTAGCTCGGCCAGGTGAAGCCCTCCACGCTCTCTACGGTAAAGAGGCCCGGAAATTTGTCGTTCTCTAAAAGAATAGAGCGCACCTTGCCCTGCCAGAGCGCCCGGAAGAGCTTTACCTGCTCTGCGGTTGCCGTGCCGTTCATAACTAGCGGCATTATCGGGCTTATTCCCGTATCGGCTCCTAGTGCGGAGGGGTCGTAGACCACTTTGACGGTTTCTCCCGTGTCCTCTCTTTGGAAGATATAGGTGCAGAACTGGGGGTCGAGGGCGTCGAACTTCAGCTTGTCGTTCCTGCCGAAGCGGCCTCCGCCGAGCCCCTTGAAGCCGGTCTCGCCAGAGGCGCCGGTAATGAGCGAGATCACCTGGGCCTGCGGGCCGTAAGCGAGGTCGCGCGCCCCCCCTTTTATAAGCACCCGTACTTCACCTCTGGTCGGTGTCTCTGTGTCGTAAAGGGCTGCGAGCGCGAGCTGCGTTATGCGGTAAGCGCTGGAGACCGCGGGGCAGGAGTGGCCCGCCATCTTTATGGCATCGGTATAGTAGAAGTACGAGGGCGTCTCGTCCGCCTGCGCTCCGAGTATGTATGATAAGGGGTCGCGGGTCTTTATTGGCTCGACTTCGTCAAAGAAGCTCTGCGACCAGGTGGTTTTGTCCTCTACCATGATGCACTCCGTTAAGGTCTGTTTATGGGGCTGTATATGAAGGTATAGGGAATTTTACAGAAAAAAGGGGTGAAAATCAAGGTCTCGTTTCCCCTCGTTCGCCTCAAGAGGCCATAGAGCCGTTCCGTAGAGAGACACGGTGGCACTTCTAGCGAATTGTATTGAACTTTCTCTCTTTTTATGGCACAAACTGTATATACGACCTATGAATTTTCAAGAATAAAAAACAGATATAAGGAGCAATAGAGATGGCTGTAGATAACCAGATTATGAGCGAGAACTACAAAGACGACCTCCTGGAGGTCCTCTATACCAAATCCTTCAAGTACGACAAAGATGCCGGCTTTACCCTCTCCGGAGGAGCTAAAAGCGACGTCTATATAGATGTGAAGAAGACTGTAATGAACTCCATGGGCATGGAGCTTGTCGCCTTTGCCTTTTATCAGGAGATAAAGAACGCGCCGATAGATGCGATAGGCGGGCTTACCATGGGCGCCGACGGTATTGCATACGCAACGGCCTTTCGCTCTACGCTGAACAACAAGATGCTCGACGTCTTTATCGTTCGCAAAGAGCCCAAGGAGCACGGAACCGGACAGTGGATCGAAGGCTCGATGCGCGATGAGGCGTGGGTGGCTATCGTAGAAGACGTTACCACCTCTGGTGCTTCCATAATAAAGGCCATAGAAAAGGCTCGCGAGGCGGGCTGCCAGATCCAGCGCGTCATTACGCTTATCGACAGGGAAGAGGGCGCGTTCGAGAAGGTCAAGGAGGCGACCGGTTGTAAGCTGGAGCACATCTTCACCAAGAGCGACCTTATAGAGCTGCACGAAAAGTTTGCCGGTGAGATAGCAGAGAAGGCCGCGAAAGGAGAAGAGGAGGACGAGTAGTTTTTCGCCCCCCTCTAACCGGTAATGATTAAACCGAGTTCTCCACACCAAAGAATAATCTTTCCGCTGGATCTGCCGACGCTCGGAGAAGCCCTTGAGTATGTAGAGCTTTTAAAAGGGAGCGTCGGTCTCTTCAAGATAGGTCTCGAACTCTTTATCGCCTCTGGCCCGGAGACCGTAGCTGCGGTCAAGGCGACGGCTCCGCAGTGCGGAATCTTTCTCGACCTTAAGCTCCACGACATTCCGGCTACCGTTACCAATGCAATGGCTTCTGCCTCAGTCCTTGGGGCGGACTTTATTACCGTCCATTGCGACGACGGCGGGCCGCTCCTTCGTGCTGCTGTCGAGGCTGCCGCCTCCAGCGGTTTCAAGCCCCGTTGTGCTGCCGGTAAGATCTGCGACGACAGCGACCAGGGCCTCGGAGTATTAGGCGTTACGGTGCTCACGAGCATGACCACCGAGGCTATGGCTGAGGCGGGAATGGATTCCAACAGGTTTGCTACGGCCTCAGACCTCGTGCTGCACCGTGCAGCGGTTGCGGCAGAGGCGGGTTGTGCGGGCGTGATCTGTTCGCCCTTGGAGGCAGAGGCGGTAAAAGAGGCCAACGGGCCCGAACTGCTTGTTATTACTCCGGGCATACGCTCGGCAGACTCTCCCCCTGACGACCAGCGCCGCACCGCAACACCGTATGAGGCTATACGCGCCGGAGCCGACTATATCGTAGTCGGCAGGCCAATAAGAAACGCCGCAGACCCGGTAGAGGCTGCGGCGGCAATCGCAAGTGAAATAGAGCGTGCGCTTGAAGAACGGAGCGCGTCTTCTGTATAGCTTGGTGTATAGTTTGGTATTTATTCAGGAGTGAAAAAGTCCGGGTGCGTACTCTTTTAAAGCCCTCTACTCGGAGTTCGACGTCTCTGCACTGTCCGGGGTTTCGAGCACCGCAGCGCTGATAACCCCTTTCGAGAACATCACGGCCTGTCCGCTCAGAAGTATCCTCTCTTCATGCATCTTTATTTTAACCGTACCGCCCCGCTTAGAGGCCTGAAAGGCCGTCATCTCCGTAGAGCCGAGTATCTCTCTGTAGAATGCGCCGAGCGTACAGTGCGCCGAGCCCGTAACCGAGTCTTCGTTTATACCGGCTCCGGGGGCGAAGAAGCGTGAGACAAAGTCCACCCCTTCCATTGTAGAGAGCGCGGTTACGATTATACCGCGCACAGGCAAAGTTGCCAGAAGTTCGAAGTCCGGCTTAAGCTCCCGTACGAATGCCTCGTTCGGGCACTCGACAAGGTAATCGAACTTGCCCTGTGCCATGAACTTGGGCACAAAGTCGAGCGCTGTGGCGAGAGTTGGCGGAACCTCTACCTCGCGTATTATATCGACCGGAAAGTTCATCTCTATCCAGTCGCCCTGTTTGCGCGTAAGCAGCAGGCCGCTCTTGGTATAGAAGCGGATATATTCGTCTTCAGGAACTACGCCCTCTTCAAAGAGCACGTGGGCGGCGGCAATTGTGGCGTGTCCGCACAGATCAACTTCGACCGTAGGGGTGAACCACCTTAGCCCGTACCCGCCCTCTTCTCTTTCAAAGACAAAGGCCGTCTCGCTGAGATTTATCTCCGCTGCGATACTCTGCAGCCACCTCGGGTCGGCCGGGCCGTCGAGCAGGATAACGGCTGCGGGGTTTCCCTCGAAGGCAACGTTAGTAAAGGTATCTACCTGATAGATCTTGTGGGTCACTATTCGTTCTCCGTCTACTCTTTTACGCCTACTCCGAGGTAGTTTACAGACGTATCCCCGGAGAGTTTAAAGTCCAATGAAAGTGCGCTGTAGCTCATACCCTTTATATCTTCGGCAAGTACGTTGTTTTTCTTCAGGATTTTTACTAATACCGATGGGCGGACGAAACGCGAGTAGTCGTGCGTGCCGCGCGGCAGCATGCGGAGCACGTCTTCGGCAACGAAGATCGCAAAGAGCTTGCTCTTTAAAGTCTTGTTCAGAGTACCGAAGAAGAAGAGCCCGCCGGGCTTTAGCATCTTGAGCGTTGCGTCTAAAAAGGCCTCTACATCGTCAACGTGCTCCAAGACCTCGGCGCATACTACGATATCGTACTTTTCTGCATTCTTCTTGAGGTGCTCCTCTACAGAGGTGACCGAGTACTCTATCTCAAGCTCCGACACTTTCGCGTGCCGCGTAGCAACCTCTATGCCCACAGGGCTTAAATCTATTCCCGTTACTTTAGCTCCAGCCGCTGCGAAGCTCTCCGAGAGCACTCCTCCCCCGCAGCCTGCGTCGAGCACGGTTGCGCCCTCTATTTTGTGGCCGAGCCTGCGCGCGGCGTCGGCGAAGTACCCGAACCGGATTGGGTTTATTCTCTGGAGCGAGACCAGCTTGCCCTTTTCGCCCCACCAGTCGTCAAGGGCAAAGGAGTCGAATTTTTTCGTCTCCGTAGTACCGGTTGATGTTTTAGTTGTCTCTGGCATAGTAGTTTCTGTCATTGTAGTCTATGGCACTATAGTTTCCGAAGTTGCGCTCATTTCTTAACCCTGTTCCGTTACAGGGCAGCCCTTCTATTCGATACCGTACTCTTTCCATTTCTTCGTAACGAGTTCTACTATGTCGGGGTCCATCTCCATCTTCTCGCCCCACTCGCGCGTAACTTCCGGCGCACTCTTTATGGTGGCGTCAATGCCGAGCTTGCTGCCGAGTTCTGCAACAGGCGAGGAGAAGTCGAGATAATCTATCGGGGTCTTCTCTATTATAACGGTATCGCGCGCAGGGTCAACCCGCGTGGAGATGGCCCAGATAACGTCGGTCCAGTTATGCACGTCTATATCTCCGTCCACGACTATAATATACTTTACGTACATGAACTGCTTTAAAACGCTCCAGATGCCCATCATGATTCTTCTTGCGTGGCCCGGATACTCCTTCTTTATGCTTACTACCGCTATGCGGTAACTGACCGCCTCCATCGGAAGCGCAAAATCGACGACCTCAGGGAACTGGAGCTTCAGGCTCGGTAAGTAGATGTTGTTCAAGACCGTGCCGATGACCGCGTCTTCCTTAGGCGGGCGGCCCGTAAGGGTCGTCTGGTAGATCGGGTTCTTTCTGTGCGTAATTGCCTTTAAGTGAAAGACCGGAAAACTCTCCACAGAGTTGTAGTACCCGGTGTGGTCGCCAAAGGGCCCTTCCGGGGCGAGATCGCCGTGGCGTATCTCGCCTTCGAGCACATACTCGGCAGTTGCCGGAACCTTTAGCGGAACAGTTTTGCACTCTACAAGCTCTATCGCTTTTTTTCTCAAGATACCCGCGAAGTGGTATTCGCCGACGTCTTCGGGTACCGGCGTTACGGCAGCTATTGTGGTGGCCGGTTCGCACCCAATCGCTATTGCAACCGGCATCGGCTCGCCACGCTCTTCCCAGAGCCTCTGATGTTGCGCGCCACCTCGGTGAGCGAGCCAGCGCATGATGGCGCGCTGCTGGTCTAAGTACTGCATGCGGTAGACGCCGACGTTAAAGGGCCCGCCGTCAGGCGCTTGAGTTACGACCAGCGGCCACGTTATTAAAGGCGCAGCATCTTTTGGCCAACACTTTATTATCGGTATGGTAGAGAGATCGGCCTCGTTGCCCGTATGCACTACCTCCTGACACGGAGCGTTGCGCACGGTCTTTGGGCTAAGGGTAAGAATCTTGCCGAAGAACGGGATCTTTTTAACGGCGTCCCACAACCCTTCCGGCGGTTCGGGCCGTTGGAGCATGGCGATGAACTCGCCAATCTGCAAGAACTCCTCTTCAGTGACTCCGAGACCTAAGGCAACGCGTTCGCGCGTGCCGAAGAGGTTGCCGACGAGAGAAACGTCGGTGCCTTTGACGTTGTCGAAGAGCACGGCAGGGCCGCCCTTTTGCACGAGCCGGTCCATGATCTCGGCCACTTCGAGGTTGGTGTCCACCTCTGCGTTGACCCGCTTTAGAAGCCCCTCTTTTTCGAGCGCCGCAATATATTCTCTCAGATCGTTAAAGACCATTTTTTCTATTTCTTTCGTTTAATCCGTTCTTTTTTGACTCGTCAGGTGTTGACCAGAAACGCAGAGCCGCTTTCCCGCACCCGTGCCACTATACTCTTATAGATTCATATCGATTATAATGCAAGCAAGAATAAGCATCCCGACTGCAGCATTGGTTAAAAAGCCGTTGAAGGCTCTCTTTCTTGTCGGTCTCTCTTTCACTCTTTTCAGGCTCCAAAGAAGAAGTATGCATCCGAGCGCGAGCCCGGCAAAGTAGAGCGCGCCTAGCGCCGAGAGTAGCCCGACAACGGCGAGCACCGCAAAGAAGGCGAGGTAGAGGAGCGCGACCGCAGTGTAGACGCGCGCGCCAAAGAGGATGGCAGCGGACTTTACGCCTATTCTTTTATCGTCCTCTATATCCATTAGCGCGTAGACGGTGTCGTAACCGAGGGCCCAGAAGATATTTGCAACAAAGAGCAGCACCGCAACGAAGCCGACACTCTCGTGCACCGCGCTCCACGCCATTACCGCGCCCCAGCCAAAGGCCGCGCCGAGCACGGCTTGCGGCAGGTTCGAAACGCGTTTGACGAACGGGTAGAGAGCGGCCAGAAGAACCCCGCCAACGCTGAGCGCGACCGTATAGGTGTTTAGTTGCACCACAAGGGCGAACGAGAGGGCGCAGAGCAGTAAAAAAACCACTGCGGCTTCTCGTACCCGCAGCCTGCCGTCGGCAAGCGGCCTAGAGCGAGTGCGCTCCACGTGCGGGTCGAAGCCCCTGTCGGCAATATCGTTTATAACGCACCCGGCGCTTCGCATGAGAAATGCGCCGAGCACAAAGATCGAAAGATGTTTTGTCGTGGGGGTTCCGCCGGAGGCGATGAAGAGAGACCAGAGCGCAGGGCTTAAGACCAGCAGCGTGCCGTACTGTTTGTCGAGCCGTATAAGGTCCGAGATTGCTCCGATTTTTTTCGTCATCTTGCCCATAAGGCCGCCCGGCAGACAGAAGTTAGCACGGCCTGCAAGAGACGATTTCCGGGTTGAATATTTCCGTTACCGCAGCTTTGATCGCCGGGGACTCAACTTCGGGGTCGGACGTATCGTTATAAAGGATGTAGCGGCGGGCCACAAGGCGCGTGTCGGCCCCAAGCCCAAGCTCTTCTGCAATTTCTGGAGAGGAGAGTATGGCGACTTCAAGATCCTTTTTTAGGAACGGTATATTTAAAGAGGTGAGCACGCGGCCTATCGGCTCGTCTTTGCGCTCTTTAAGCGTCCGAAGCAGCGAGTCGTCTATCGAGACAACAGGAATGAGCGTATGGGCGTAGACTAGCTTGCGCTCTTTTATGCTCAGCCAGACTTCACGCTCCTGCGCCTTGGCGTTAACGTTGACTTCAAGCTTGGCGGACTGTTCGGGGTTGAGGCGAACCGCTTTGCCGACCCGGGCCTCTACCTCAACAGGAGAGCCTAAGAGCTCTTCCAAATGCCGGGTCATGGAAATGCCGGAGAAGAGGAGTTCCTCTTCGGATGCGTGCAGGCTAAGTAGCGTTGAGCCCTCTCGCGGCTCCTCGGCCGTTAACCACCTATTTTCGACTTCGTATGTTATCTGCACAGAGACCCCTGAATGAAAGATATTTATCTTTTAATTTTTATCATATCGAGAGGCCCAAGGTCAACAGGGTAGATTTCGTTCGGTTCTCGGATTGGCACAGAGACTGGAAGATAGAAAGGGCCGAACTTTCGGTCTGAAAATTCGGCCCTGCGGTCTTTTTTTTTATGCTTTTTTCGGCAGTACCTTTACTTCTCCACGGCGGAAGGTTGGGCCGTGTTCGGCTCCCCTTGAGTCTCTATCGCTTTTAAGAAGGCGTCTACCGTAAATTTTATTGCTGCGGCGTTGCTTGGGTTCGACCCGCGAAGGATCTTTAACAGTTTGCCCACGTAAATAATTTCGTCAGGACTGAGGTTTGTGAAGTCGAGCGACCTTTGGCCTCTCTTGGCGCCGTACGGCTCACCCTCTTCAGCGGCCTGCAGGTAGTCCTGGGCTCCGCCCTCCGCATCCCGGGCGCCCGGAAGGTATATCTCGCCTTCGCCGGAGATCAACCAGTCTACCGAAAGTCCGTAAATCTTCGAGAACCTCAGCACGAGGTCTGTCGGCATCTCGCCTCTTTTTTTGTAGTTTGAAAGCGCTTGAGGGGTTACGCTGAGCTTTCTCGCAACTGCCGAGTCGTTCTTAAGCTTACCGGCCCATCTCATCCGTTCAATGATTTCCGCATAATTTACGCCCATCTCTTGTGCTCCTTATAAATATGCTCTGTTTATTCTATAGCAACGACCGAACCCAAGCATTTAATTGCTCTAAATAACCGAGGGGCAGGGCGTCATCGACCTGTTTTATTGACAACTCTGAAGTTTTAGTTAGTAAATACCCGGCGTGGAACATAGATGCCGTTATAAAAGAAGAGAGTAGTATGGTGAAATCCAGGGTGTTAGCGTGTTGCTACGGTAAGTTAGTCGGCCTTTGTACTAAAAGTTAAAAAAAGGTGTTCTACCGACAAGGCAAAGTGAACATGAATTTCTATAGGAACTCTCTAGGGTACACCAAAAATTGTTCATTAATGGACTTGCAGCCAAATATTAGAACTTTTTATGCCACATGTCAACTTATAATATTATACATCATCAATATTGTATTTGGGTTAAAATATACCGGAAACTGAACAGTTTCATAAACTATATTTTGGGCCGTTCGGTTATTGTTCGAGATTTTAACAGGTGTCAAGAAACACCTTGAATTCATGGCCTTCAGAGGGTATCTTTGTCTCTGCTGGTCGGCCCTTGCGCCAAGGCCTTAAAGAGGCGTTCGGTACGCGGTGGAGGTTAGAATTGAGCATTTTAGGTCTGTAACGAGGCGGCGCCGAGAGAATGAGGATAATTGGTCTTGATATGGGTACTCGTACCATAGGCGTCGCCGTTAGCGATTCTTTGGGTATGACCGCTCAACCCGTTAAGACGATAAAGAGGACGGGGCTCGCTTCGGACCTTAAAGAGCTTTCTGCACTTATTGCGGAGTTTGAGATCACCGAAATTGTCTTAGGGCTTCCGATAAGGCTCGACGGCACCAAGAGCCCCATGAGCGAGGCAGTAGAGGTTTTTGCCGGTAAGTTGGGTTCTCACACAGGGCTCCCGGTAAAGTTGTGGGACGAGAGGCTCTCTACCGCAGCGGTTACCAGGGTTTTAAAAGATGCCGATATGAGCCGCGCCAAGCGCAAAAAAGTCGTCGATAAGCTCGCGGCCTGCTATATTCTGCAAGGGTATCTCGATAGTCGCGGCTCTTACGGGTAACCTGTTGCCCTCTGTATCCGTTATTTAGTAAAACGTAATCGAACTGATAAGAAATAAAGGTTATGAAAAGAATCTACAAGATACTGATCGTCATAGCGGCCTTAGGCCTCGCTTTTGTCGTCACCCATCTCCATATCATCTCCACCTACCCGGTCGACGTTGGCGTTGGAGAGGTGAAGACGGTTACGATACCGCGCGGGACTAATTTTGCAAATGTCGCTAAAAAGCTCAAGGATGCAGGGCTTATTAGAGACGTGGACGACTTTCTGCTTGTTGCGCGCCTGATGAGAGCGACCACCAAGGCGAAGGCCGGGGAGTATGAGCTGAAGACCTCTATGGGCGCAAGAGAGATCATAAACGCTTTAGAGCGCGGGGAGGTAATGAACCACCCTGTGACGATTCCCGAAGGGTACAACCTCGCCGAGATCGCCGGGGCGCTTGTGAAGGCGGGCATAATAGATGAGCCGACGCGCTTCGTTGAGCTGGCTAAAGACTCTGCCACGGCCGCAAGCCTCGGCATAGAGAGCATAACGGTAGAGGGCTTTCTCTTTCCCGATACCTATAACTTTACCCGCGATATGGACGGTAAAGAGGTAATCTCCGCCATGGTAGAGCGCTTTAAGGCGGTCTACTATCCGGGGCTCGACACCAGGGCAAAGGCAAGGGGCATGAATACTCTGGAGGTGGTAACGCTCGCCTCTATAATAGAGAAGGAGACTGGAGCCGGCCATGAGCGCCCCTTGATCTCTGCCGTATTCCACAACAGGCTGGCCAAAAAGATTCGCCTGCAGAGCGACCCGACGGTCATCTACGGCATTAAGGACTTTGACGGCAACCTTACCAAGAAGCACCTTCAGACTCGCGCTCCGTACAACACCTACAGGGTGGGCGGACTTCCGCCAACCCCGATAGCAAGTCCGGGCCGCGCCTCGCTAGAGGCGGCAATAGAGCCTGCGAAGGCCGACTATATCTACTTTGTCTCGCGTAATGACGGAACCCACCACTTCTCTACCACCCTAAGAGAGCACATAAACGCCGTTAACAAGTACCAGAAACGGGGCCGTTAGTTCGCGCTCGCTCGATCTTTTCTTCATCCCGCTATTGTCCAACACCCTATTTGGTTGTATATTAGTAGAGTACCAGAAAACCTGCCGTTCTTTTCTGCCAGCTTACTGCAAAACGGAGTTCGTCGAATGCGTTGGAAGTGGATACCGATAATTTTCGTCTCGATACTCATCGTAGCTATTGTGGCGGTCTATATTACGCTTTCCAGCTACGACTTTAATAAGTTAAAGCCGCAGGTCGAGCAGGCCGCTTACGAAGCAACAGGTCGGGCGCTTAAACTTGACGGAGATATTGAGCTTAAGATTGGCTTTACGCCTGTTCTTGTTGTGCGCGAAGTTACTCTTGAGAACGCCAAGTGGGGCTCTCGGCCTGCAGCCGTGAGCGTAAAGCGTTTCGAGGTTCAGGTTGCTATACTGCCCTTGCTTGGAAGAAGAATCGAAATACAACGGATTGTTATCGTCGAGCCCGATATCCTGGTAGAGACTGACAGAAAGGGCAGGTCCAACCTTCAGTTCACCCCCCCTAAAAAAACGGAAGCAGAGGCAGTGGCCGCAAAAGAGCCGTCATCCGACACAGGCCTTGAGTTGCCGGAGTTGGTGGTGGGGGAGGTTTTAATAGAGTCAGGGCGGTTGACCTATAGAGACGGTCTATCGACAAAGAGCACTTCTGTTATACTTGATCGCCTGAAGGCCGAGGGCGCAGGGCTCGAGAGCGCTCTTAAGTTCGACCTTAAGGGTTCTTTGGACTCCAGGTCCTTTGGGGCCACGGGCAGCTTCGACTCTCTGGCCAAGTTGACGGACCCGACTCTCGGCCCTGTTAAACTCTCCGGGCTCAAGCTTCTGTTCGACGGTAACAGGATTACCGGCTCTGTTGTTGCCGACACCACTGCTGCCAGACCGGCACTAACTGCTGAACTCACCACAGAGTCACTCGACCTCAGAAAGTTTTTCTCCGACGCTCAAGCACCAGCGGCTAAGAAGGAGACAGAGGTTAAAGAGAGCGTCCGGAAAGAAAAGGTCTTTTCGAGCGAGCCGATAGAGGCAGGGTTCTTAAAGAGCGTTGACCTCGACCTTCGCTTTAAGGCCGCAAAGCTGCTGCTGCCGCTACTTGCCATCGACGACCTTAGCGTTAAGATGAGCCTTAAAGCCGGGCGCTTAAAGCTGTCGCCCGTTAAGGCCAAAGTCGGCGGCGGCACCTTAGAGGCCAGGGTCGAAGTTCGCCCCAGAGGCAAAGCGTTGGCGGTTGATGCCGAAGTAAAGCTCAAGGGTATTGAACTCGACTCTCTCGGCCGCGAGCTTAAAGTCACCGAGGTCTTAAACGGCACCATCGACGCAGATATTAAGCTAAAGGCCAAGGGGGAGTCTGTTGCCGCGCTCATGGCCTCGCTCGACGGACAGAAGAGGGTTGTTATGGGAAAGGGGCGTATCGACAACAAGTTCTTGAAGTTTGTCGGTGGGGATCTCAACACCGGCCTCTTGAGGCTCTTGAATCCGTTGGCCGCCAAGGAGAGTTATACCGTCGTAAACTGTATGGTCGTCGGCTTTAATGTAGAGGACGGGCTTGCCAGTAGTTCAGCCATGCTCTTTGACACCAGCCATATGACCATTGTCGGCAATGGCAAGATCAATTTTGCTAAAGAGACGCTCGATGTTTCGCTAAAGCCGATGCCGAAGGAGGGGCTCGGAACGAGCGGCCTCGGAAAGTTAACCCTTAGTCTCGGAGAGCTTGCCCGCCCATTTAAGCCCGGCGGTACGTTCGTCAATCCGGGTCTCGCGGTCGATCCGGCCCAGACAATGCTGACCATAGGAAAGGTAATGGGAGGCAATGTGCTCTTTGGCCCCGCCGGTCTGGCCGCAGCGCTTGTTGGAACGAGTAGCGGAGACGAGAACCCGTGCCTTACGGCTATTGAGGCGTCGAAGAAGAAGAGCGCAGCTCCCAAGGCGGTTAAAAAGCCGGTAGAACAGGAGCAGGCCGAAGAGGGTAGTGTCGTACCAAAATCCTTGCCGATCCCGGATGATATTAAGGATGTAGGTGAAGGGCTGTTAAAACTTTTCAGTCAATGATACTGCCTTTTTATTGCCCGGCATGAAGTGTTGTCCCGGCTACCCACTCTGTGAGCCTGCCTCTTTTGTGCCAGACTCCCCTCCAACCGCGCCCCTTACCATACACGAACTTCTGAATAAAAGAGACATAAGCAATGCTCTCCGGGTGCTTGTGGGTGCTTTAATGTTGGGGTGTTTGGTCTTGTAAAAAAGGGCTAAATAATGCCGGTTTTTTTACACTTCTCTTTTGCCACGTAACAGGCTGTAATATAATGGTTTATGTCAAATAATTTCTTTTTTTAACTGTTCTGTTTGTTCTTTGTTTTTACATTTTCTACCCAGTTAAGTGCCTTAACATCTTAGAGTTACTACCGATACGCTTGTAAATCAGGCGGTTACGATTGTGATGGTTTTGCGGCATGCATGTTGCATATATTATGCTATAGTTTGGTGGTTTTGTAGCTAAACCACCTATTCTTAGATGCGGCAATCGGTTTTTACGCCTTTTGTTGGACAAAACAGTAAAGATTCTTCTCCCTGATCGTGTTTCATCGCGTTAAGGCAACGAAGGAGGAAGTTATGGGTTTCAGGCAGACAATTATATCGGTCTTTATGTTTGGCCTTGTCGTGCTCTTGTCGGGCAGGGCTGAGGCTGTAACAATGATGATAGGCGATGCAGACGGCTTCGGCTTTACCTCTACGGCTGGCCTTTTGGCGGCCAGTGGTGTAGCAGCCGATACCGATGGCGACGGCATTCTAGAGGCGGGCGAGTACCTGCCGGACCTTAACGGTGACGGTAATGTCGCAACGCACTCCGGTGATGATTTCAATTACCAAAGCGTAGCGGAGGCTGCGGCTACTGATGGAGCAGAGTGGACCGACATTTCACTTTCGACCAGCTTGCAAGCCTTTAATATTGGGCCAGGACTTGCAGACGACGCCCAGTTTACCTTCGACTTCACGGTTCCGGCATCTGGTGACGTTGACTACGGAGTTGACCACTATATAAACTTCGTTTTCGGCGATTACGACGTCATACCGATGACCGCTCTTGTAGACGGTGTTGAGATCGGCTTTACGGTTCAATCCGGTGGAGATGACGGTCTTGTTAAGGTCGCTTACGCGGTCGTCTCCTGGGCCGATATGCTCGACGGTCAGGTGGTTATAGATATCGTCGCCCCGAACGAGCCGTATGTCGCCTTCGACTATGCGCTCCTCGATACCGCTACGATTATCGACCCTCCCACGGGCGGTGGTGGTGACGGTGGAGGCGAACAGGTTCCAGAGCCTTCGACCCTGCTCCTTTTAGGAAGCGGTCTTGCTGGTCTTGGGTATGTAAGGAGAAAGTTCAGGCGGTAATAGCCCAATAGCCCTTACAGTTACTTTTTATAGCCCACCGGTCTGAATAGACCGGTGGGCTATTTTATTTTGCACTGCGCTCAATCTCTGGCAGCATAGCTGCAAGTCAGCCCGTGGTTATTCACTTTCCAAACGGTTGCCCGACTCGACCCTTTGCAACTTTTTCCCATAAAAACACCCATTTGCACTGTTCATATGGTGAACATAAACGTTGACAGGCCCTTCGGGTCGTGCTATGTTCATATAATGAACAGTAAAGGGCCCGAGACCTCTAAAAGCAACGACGCTCCCGGCACGGACGAGTACCGTGCGCTTCTGCTCCTCGATGAAATATCGAAAGAGAACAGGGTTACGCAGAGGGATCTGTCCAAAAGGCTCGGTATTGCGCTCGGCCTCATCAACTCCTATATAAAGAACCTCACGACCAAGGGCTACATCACGGTCTCTACCATCCCCAAGAAGCGATACGGTTACTACCTTACGCCGTCTGGTCTTGCCGAGAAGACGCGCCTTACCTACCGTCACCTTCAGAATTTTACCAACCTCTATAGAGTCGCGCGCAAAGACTTTCAGATCCTCTTCAGGGCTCTGGCGGCTGCGGGTCTTAAAAGGGTCGCCTTTTGCGGCGTAGACGAGGTCTCTGAAATTGCCTTTTTATCGCTCTCCGAGACGGACCTTACTCTTAGCGCCGTGCTCAACGCCACTGTAGCCGATAAAAAGTTTTTCGGTAATGAAATACTGCCGATAGAGCGTGCCGGAGAACTCGAAATAGACGCCGTGATAATTACCTCTTTTGCAGGTGGCGCGGCAGTTATCGACCGGTTGATTGAGGCCGGAATAGAGCCCGGAGCGATCCACGATATTTCGTCCGGCGGGTGGCTTAAAAGAATTGAATAATAAAAAGAATCGACCGATAAGGTAGTATTCGGCCATATAGCACAGAGCAATGTTTTTAAGAGCTCTCCGAGAGCGCATAAAGAGCCCGGATATTTGGTCCGTAACCGTTGTAAATTTATAGTCCGCCCACTTCAATATTTCAGCAATAGGGAGAACCGATATGTCGGAGCCGGAGAACGAGAAAAAACCTGTTATGAAGGGCCTCGTTTTGAGCGGAGGCAAGGGCACGCGCCTTCGCCCCATTACCCACACCGGGGCAAAGCAGTTGGTGCCTATCGCCAACCGCCCGATACTCGCCTATGTTATAGACAACCTCGCCAACGCCGGCATTAAAGATGTCGGCATGATCATCTCTCCTGAAACAGGCGAAGAGATAAAGGCGACGATGGGCGACGGAAGCGAGTGGGGGGTGAAGATTACCTATATCCCGCAGACCGAGCCGAAGGGCCTGGCCCATGCCGTTGTGGTGGCCCGAGACTTTCTTGGCGATTCGCCCTTTGTCATGTACCTTGGCGACAACCTCATCGGCTGCCGCATAGACAAGTTTGTCGATAACTTCAACTCCTCCGGCTCGGACGCCGCAATACTTCTGAAGCCGGTTGATAACCCTAGCTCCTTCGGTATTGCCGAGGTTGCAGAAGACGGCACCATAGAGCGGCTTGTCGAGAAGCCGAAGGAGCCGAAGTCCAACCTCGCGCTCATCGGTGTCTACATCTTCTCTAACGCAATACATAAGGCGATAGACGAGATAGAGCCCTCTGCAAGAGGCGAGCTTGAAATTACCGACGCGATTCAGCGCCTTGTATCGAACGGTTCTCCGGTGCAGAGCCAGGTGTTAATAGACACCTGGTGGCTCGACACTGGAAAGAAGGACGACCTTCTGGCCGCCAACACCATTGTGCTTGACGAGTGGGGAAAGCGCGACATAAAGGGCAGCGTGGACGGAGAGTCTGAGATAACGGGCCGCGTCTCTATTGCCGAGGGCGCGGTTGTAAAGAACTCTACGCTTCGCGGACCGATAGTGATTGGCAAGAACTCGGTCATAAAGGACAGCTTCGTTGGGCCGTACACCTCCATAGGGGACGGCTCGAAGATAAAGAAATCGATAATCGAGCACTGCGTTATCCTTGCGGGAGCGGAGATAGACCACGTGGACCGCATAGAGGACAGCCTTATAGGGCGAGACGCAAGGGTGGTGCGCTGCCACAACAAACACAAGGCGCTCCGGTTGATGATCGGCGACGACTCAGTAGTGGAGGTATAACCATGTTTATTGATGGAAAAATAGACGACGTAGTTGTTAATGAACTCAAAAAGTATTCAGACGACCGTGGCTGGCTGATGGAACTCTTTCGCCACGACGAACTCGCCGAAGAGTACTATCCGGTAATGACCTATATCTCTATGACAAACCCAGGGGTAGCGCGCGGCCCGCACGAGCACGTCGATCAGGCCGACTACTTCTGCTTTGCAGGCCCTTCGGACTTTAAGCTTTACCTCTGGGACTCAAGGGAGAGTTCGGCTACCTACAAGAACCGCATGGTTATTCTCGCAGGAGTCTCCAGCCCGACTGCGGTAATAGTGCCCAAGGGCGTTGTGCACGCCTACAAGAATGTCGGCAACGAGGGCGGCCTAGTCATAAACGCTCCCAACAGGCTCTTTATGGGCACGGGTAAGGCTGAGGCAGTGGACGAAATTCGGCACGAAGAGCTGGAGAACTCGCCTTACATTCTCGATTGACGGCTCGGGTGACCGGGCTCCTTTTCCGGTCGGTTTTAAGCGCCGATTTTTTTAATCTACTCTTTTTTAAAATGGTTCTGATATGAAGATTATAATTACAGGTAGTGGTGGGCAGCTCGGCACAGATACTTTAGCAGAACTGACAACGCGTGGCCACTTAGTTACTCCGTTTACCTCCAAAGAGTTGGACATAACAGACGCAGGTGCTGTTGCGTCCAGCATTGCCGCTTCTGCACCGGACGTAATAGTTAATTGCGCGGCCTATACCGCAGTTGACAAGGCAGAGACGGACAAAGAGCGCGCCTTTGCCGTAAACGCCGACGGCGTGCGGAACTTAGCCGTTGCGGCAAAAGAGGCGGGCGCAGCCATAGTTCATATCTCTACCGATTTTGTTTTCGATGGAAAAGGCGGGGGAACAGCTACAGAGCCGTATACGGATAAAGACGCAACCGCGCCGCTCGGAGTCTATGGCAGCAGCAAACTAGCAGGCGAAGTTGCGCTAGCAGAGACTCTGCCCGAGCATATAATTATTCGCACCTCGTGGCTCTACGGCGCGCACGGAAACAACTTTGTCAATACAATGCTGCGGCTCGCTAAAGAGCGCGAGAGCCTGAAGGTCGTTTCCGACCAGCTCGGCTCGCCGACCTGGACCAAAGACCTTGCGCGCGCAATCTCCGTAATAGTCGAAAGGATCGGAGAGGCCGGAGCTAAAGAGGCCGGAGCTAAAGAAACCGAGAGCGCAATCTGGGGAATTTACGGTTATTCGAATAGAGGAGTGGCGAGTTGGTACGACCTTGCTGTTGCGGCGATATCCGAGGCGCGCGAAACTTCGCTCGGAGCCGATATTGTCTGCACCTCAGTATCCCCGATCCCCGCCACCGAGTACCCGACACCCGCAACGCGACCGAGCTACTCGGTTCTTGATACAGCGAAGATAGAGCGGGTCTTTGGCGTAACGGTTCCGGACTGGAAAGGGTCGTTAAAAGAGATGATAAAAGAGGTTCTGAAAATAGAGAGCAAGGTCACGCAAACGGAGGTCGGGAATGAAGCGTAATATTTTAGTAACGGGCGGGGCCGGTTTTATAGGGGCCAACTTTGTGCGCCACATGCTTGAGAGCTCGGATGAGACAAGAGTTGTGGTCCTGGACTCTCTCACCTATGCGGGAAACCTCGAAAACCTGAGCGGGCTTGATGAGGGTAGGCTCAAGTTCGTTAAGGGCGACATTACCGACTCTGCTGTCGTAGACGCTCTTTTTGTCGATGAAAAGATAGACGCAGTAGTGAACTTCGCCGCAGAGTCTCACGTAGACCGCTCGATACTTGGGCCCAAGGCCTTTATCGAGACCAACAT
The DNA here is from genome assembly GCA_015222595.1 of Pseudomonadota bacterium. GTDB lineage: Bacteria > Desulfobacterota > GWC2-55-46 > GWC2-55-46 > JADFVP01 > JADFVP01. The sequence goes on along the minus strand of JADFVP010000068.1, from coordinate 1,890 downwards.
AATGGGAACCTTCGTGTTGCTCGAAGCGGCGCGCAAGACGTGGACCTCCCCGGAAGCGTTAAAGAGCTGCCGCTTCGTTCACGTCTCTACCGACGAGGTCTACGGCTCTTTGGGCGACACCGGGTACTTTACCGAAGAGACCCCGTTTAGCCCCAACTCTCCTTACTCGGCCTCAAAGGCTTCGAGCGACCATCTGGTTCGCGCCTACTTCCATACCTATGGGCTGCCTGTTTTAACCACCAACTGCTCGAACAACTACGGGCCTTACCAGTTTCCAGAAAAGCTGATCCCGCTCATGGTCTTGAACGCGCTCGACGGCAAGTCGCTTCCCGTTTACGGCGACGGAAAGAACGTACGCGACTGGCTCTACGTAACCGACCACTGCAAGGCGATAGAGGCCGTGCTCGATAAGGGCCGCACGGGAGAGACCTACAATATCGGCGGACGGTGCGAGATGCAAAATATAGAGATCGTAAAGCTCGTCTGCAAGGAGGTCGACTCGCTTATAGAGTTCGACGAAGGGCTCTCTTTGAGGTACCCGTACGAAAAGCCTCGTGAGACGCTGATAAAGTACGTTACAGACCGTCCGGGCCACGACCGCCGTTACGCGATAGATTGCGATAAGATCGAGCGAGAGCTTGGCTGGAAGCCAGAGGTAACCTTTGAAGAGGGAATGAAGAAGACCATAGAGTGGTACGTTACGGAGCGCGCCTGGTGGGAGAAGATCCTCTCGGGCGAGTACTTGAAGTACTACGACGCGCAGTACGGCAACAGGGGCTGAAGCGTTAGAGCCCGACCTGTACCGAGTCAACTTGTTTTATGACATAGGCAGTCTTTGTTATAGGAATATACATGGTAAAGAATTTTATAATCTTCTTCGACTTTATCGGTCGTCTTTGGCGTAGCCGCTATATGCTACGCACTATGGCGGCGCGCGACTTAAAGGCCATGTACGTCGGCAGTGTTTTTGGACTGCTCTGGGCCGTACTCAACCCGCTCTTTTTGGTCGCCATCTACGGTATCGTCTTCGGGGTTTTTATGAAGTCGACTCCCGGTGCTGTCTACAAGACCGACAGCTTTTTCCTCTTTCTTCTTTGCGGTCTTGTGCCGTGGCAGTTCTTTACTCAGGCGCTCACGACCTCTTCGGGTGTTCTGGTTGCAAACTCGAACCTGGTGAAGAAGGCGGTCGGATTTCCCTCAGAGATACTGCCGATTGTCGTTGTCATCAGCAATATTATAAGCCACCTTATAAGTGTTGCGCTGCTTCTTATTATTCTAATTATCTTTAATCACTCGCTGCCGATCACTACCCCCTATATCTTCATCTACCTCTTCTTTGCGGCGATCTTTTGCATCGGTTGCGGCTGGGTGCTCTCGAGCCTCAATGTCTTCTCCAAGGATGTCAACCAGATACTCGGAATTGCTATAATGGGTCTCTTCTTTCTCACTCCCGTTCTCTACTCGTCGGACATTGTACCGCCCGGTGCGCTTTTTATTATGAAGCTCAACCCCATCTATCACCTGGTAGAGGGGTATAGGTTCGCTCTTTTAGCAGGCAGGTTTCTGCCTCTGCCGGACTTCATCTATCTGGCGGTTACTTCTTTCGGAATGTTTGGCCTCGGCGGCGTGCTCTTCAGAAAGATGAAGCCGTGGTTTGCGGAGGTTATGTAAAGAGTGAGCACGGATACGATAATAAAGGTCAGCGGGGTAAGCAAGAAGTTCAAACGGTATACCTCTGTCGGACAGGTGATAAAGGAGGTCCTTCACCCGGGGCGCAAACAGTATCATCAGGAGTTCTGGGCGCTTAACAATGTCGATCTTGAGATAAAGCGCGGCGAGTCCATCGGCATAGTCGGGCGTAACGGTTCAGGTAAGAGCACGCTCTTGCAG